>CAKRKO010000005.1 GCA_934358495.1 uncultured Eubacterium sp.
ATGCCCAGTTAGCTCAGTTGGTAGAGCAGAGGACTGAAAATCCTCGTGTCTCTGGTTCGATTCCGGAACTGGGCATTAAAAATAAAAATTCATATGGGTGTGTAGCTCAGTTGGTAGAGCACTTGACTTTTAATCAAGTTGTCCCGGGTTCGAACCCCGGCACGCTCACTACAAGGAATGCGAAAGCATTCCTTTTTTCTATTTTTCATATAATACATTAAAAATATATGTAAAAAATTTCTGTACACGTTTAGTTAATACTTGTGATTACAGAGAATATCCTCTATAATGTGCATATATAAGCGAAAAATGTGGTTGATAGACGAAAGCATTATAGAACAATTTAGTAACTATATAAGTTTATTGGAATGAGCCACGCCTAAGGCGTGGCTCATTATGACATATGGAGAGATATACAACGAAATAGACAGGTACTATTATAGGAGAAAAATAATGACAATCAGAGAATGCTACGACAAGATGGGCGGAGATTTTGATGACGTAATGCAGCGCCTTGGAAGCGAAAGCTTTATTCAGCGTTTTGCGGTACGTTTTTTAGATGATACAAGTTTTCAGATGATCAAAGATGGTATTGCGAATGGAGATGCAGAGCTTGCATTTCGCGGAGCACATACGTTAAAAGGTGTATGTTCTAATCTTGGTTTTACAAAATTATACGAAGTTAGTTCAGAACTGACAGAAATTCTTCGTGGACGGGAGTTGAAAGCATACGAAGAAGCATTTGCTGAAGTGGAAAAATGGTATCAGATCACCGTGGATGCAATTAAAGGTTTGAACTAGTAGAAAGTAATCAGGGATAAGATATGAAGTCAGAGATAAAAATGACGATGGAACAGGCTCAACAGGAAATGGAATTATTTCGCCGTTTATTCAGCGAAGTTCGTTTGCTGGACGCAGAGGAGCTTGGACTGAAACCGGAAACGGACGGATGGAACGGTTTTAAATCTTGCATCTGTAAATCATGTCTGGGACAGGATAGTTGTGAGGAAGAATGTATTGCAAGAAAGGTTTTGCAGGAGAAAAAACAGAAAACAAAATTTGAATATATTGATGAAAATCTCCACGAGATCATTGCAAAATATGTGGAAGTAGATGATACGCCATATGTGATGGAATTGGTGCGACATGTGGATACAGATGTAATGATTGGAAAAGTGCAGCATCAGACAGAAAAGGCAAATATGGCCGAGTTTTATGACCTGTTGTATACGGATGCGCTTTCGCAGGCATATAACCGCAGATACTTTGAAGACCGGATTCGTAAGAAAGAAGTGACTGCGGGTATTGCAATGATTGATCTGGATGATTTCAAGATCAGCAATGATACTTATGGTCATGAAATTGGAGATAAACTGCTTTGCACGGTTGCAGCAACAATTAAAAATGTAATTCGAACAACTGATACGCTAATCCGTTATGGTGGCGATGAGTTTTTGCTTGTTATTCAGAATATCTCCCAAAAAATGTTTGAACAGAAACTGAATGAAATACTGTATCATATTCGACTGATACAGATTTTGGAAAGTAAAAATCTGTATCTTTCTGTCAGCATTGGTGCTGTTATGGCGAAAAATCAGCGTGTGGAAGATGCCATGCAGAAGGCTGACAAGTTGATGTATGAGGCGAAACAGACGAAAAATACGGTTGTGGCAGAGTGGGGCAGACTAGGTGAGAAAGAAGCGTCAGAGCAGTACGGCGGCAAAAATCAGCGACCGTGTATTCTGATCGTAGATGATTCTGAGATGAATCGTGCAATTCTCTATGAAATGCTGCACAATAATTTTGATATTCTGGAAGCGGAAAGCGGAGAAATCTGTATCAGCATGCTGGAAGAATACAACAGGGATATTTCTTTACTGCTGCTTGATATTGTAATGCCTGGAATGAATGGTTTCGATGTGCTGGAGCAGATGAATCGGAGAAAATGGATTAAATCCATACCGGTTATTATGATTTCCAGTGAGCATTCTGATTTTTATATTCAAAACGCATATGACATGGGCGTGTCAGATTACATCAGTCGCCCGTTTGACATAAAAGTGGTATGCCGTCGGGTGAATAATACAATAAAACTGTATGCAAAACAGAGACGATTGACCACGATCCTGACAGAACAGGTGAAATCAAAAGAGGAAAGCCGGAAGATTATGGTGGCAATTTTGAGCCAGATCGTTGAGTTCCGTAATGGAGAGAGCGGTCTGCACGTTACCCATGTAAATGTTCTGGTAAAAATGCTGATTGAGCGGCTGCGTCAGGTGACAGATCAATACGATATTTCCTGGGTGAAACAGGATCTGATCGTCATGGCATCATCGCTTCATGATATTGGAAAAATCGGTATTGATGACAAGATTTTAAATAAAAAAGGAAAACTGACCCAAGAAGAGTTTGAAATTATGAAAACTCATACATTGATCGGTGCGTCGATTCTGGAAAATCTGGAAGAGTATCAACAGGAACCACTGGTACAGACGGCCTATGATATTTGCCGCTGGCATCATGAGCGATATGACGGAAACGGATATCCGGATGGATTGAAGGGTGAGGAGATTCCGATTTCTGCGCAGGTTGTTTCCATTGCGGATGTATATGATGCATTGGTAAGCAAACGTGTATACAAAGAGCGTTATACTTATGATAAGACCCTGGAGATGATTCTGGGAGGAGAATGTGGAGTGTTTAATCCAATTCTTCTGCAATGTCTGAAAGACATTCATGCAGAAATCCCTGATAAAATCTATCGGGGGGGGGTAAAAATATGATATGGTAAGTGGTAAGCAGGAAGTGTTGTTTATATAAAAACCGGAGCCTGTAAAGGCACATATGATAGACCCGAAAACGACAGAGCGTTTTTTGAAAAACAAACGATCTGTCGTACTTTTTGTTATAAACAAAAAATGAAGTAGTGACTATTAAGGAATTGTCAGGAGGACAAAGGTTGTGGTAACTGGGATTGTTGGGATGCCACCGAAGAAGCAAGTCAGTCAAAAACAAGCTTTTTGTATCGTATGTCTCATGAAGTCCGTACCCCGATGAACGGTATCATGGGTAAATATGATTCTTATGCATTGGAATGAACTGAATGACGGTGGAGTGGCATTGTTTCGTATTTCTGAAGATGTAGCAGCAGATGGAAAATCCGCATGCGCATGCATTATGAAACATTGTATGACTGGAAATATTTTAGAAAACAGAGGAGATAGCAAGAATGGATTTGTTTGATATTGTAGGTCCGATCATGGTCGGACCGTCCAGTTCCCATACTGCGGGAGCCGTGCGGATGGGTTATGCAGCAGGAAAACTGCTGGGAGAACCAATTCGTAAAGCAGAGATTCTGCTATATGGTTCCTTTCTGGCAACGGGAGAAGGGCATGGAACGAAGAAAGCACTGGTTGCAGGTCTGCTTGGGATGCAGCCGGATGATTATCAGATTGCGGATAGTTTTGAGATTGCGGCACATCAGGGGATAACGGTAGTGTTTGGTGAGGCGCATTTGGAGGAAGCGCATCCGAACACGGCGGTGATCCGGTTAAACGGTGTCGGGGAAAAATGTACGGAAGTACAAGTGTCCTCCATCGGTGGTTCACGCATCAGTATTGATAAGATAGACGGTATCAATACTGCTTTTTCCGGGGAATGTCCGACGCTGATCGTGCATAACATTGATCAGCCGGGCTGTATCGTAGCGGTTACATCTATGCTGGCAAAGAAAGATGTCAATATTGCGACCATGCAGGTATACCGTTCTGCCAAAGGTGAGCAGGCGGGCATGGTGGTTGAATGTGATCAGCCAATTTCGGAAGATGGAATTGTATGGCTGGAGCAGGTGGAAGGCGTACTGAAAGTGACGTATTTTGCCGGAATTGGGGCATAAAAAATAAATAGAAAAGGAAGCCATAATTATGACAGCAGAATATCATAGTCTGAGACAGTTGGTAGAACTGGCAGAAGCACAGGAAAAATCTGTATGGAAGATTGTACAGCAGTCGGATATGGAAGAAAGTGAGCGAACAGCAGAGCAGTCTTTTCAGAAAATGTATGAGATGTATCTGGCAATGAAACAGGCAGATCAGGATTATGACGGAGAACGCCGTTCTGCAAGCAAGCGGGCGGGTGGAGATGGAGAAAAGTTACATCAATATAATGAGACAGGAAAAAATATCTGTGGATCGTTTATCGGAAAAGTTATGGAAAAGGCTATTAAAATGGGTGAATCCAATGCCTGTATGCGGCGTATTGTTGCGGCGCCTACGGCAGGATCCTGTGGCGTACTCCCAGCAGTGTTACTTAGCTATGAGGAAGAATTTCAGGTAAAAGAAGAACAGGTAATTCATGCTCTTTATGTTGCAGCTGGAATCGGAAAAGTGATTGCGGAGAATGCATCTTTAGCAGGAGCGTCCGGTGGATGTCAGGCAGAGATTGGTTCTGCAAGTGCTATGGCAGCAGGAGCACTGGTGAGTCTTCAGGGTGGAGATGCCAAAGCTATCATGCACGGAGCGGCATTAGCATTGAAAAACATGCTTGGTCTGGTTTGCGATCCGGTGGCAGGATTAGTAGAAGTTCCATGCATTAAGAGAAATTCTTCCGGTGCGGTTAATGCAGTGACATCGGCACAGCTTGCCTTAGCTGGAATTCAAAGTGCGATTGATCCGGATGAAGTCATTGACAGTATGCGGCGTATTGGAAATCAATTACCGGCTTGTTTAAGAGAGACCAGTGAAGGAGGATTGGCAACAACGGAATCGGCCATAAATTATTAAGGGGCAATAGTTGGCAGACAGTGAAAAAGTATTGTAAGATAGGATAAAAAGGAAAAATGGAGGCTGAGGATATGAGCAAAGATAAAAATGAAACTGTATATATTGCACCAAATGCAACCGTTGTTGGAGATGCGACCATAGGAAAAGACAGCAGTCTCTGGTATCAGGCAGTAGTCAGAGGAGATCATGACAGTATCACCATTGGGGAAGGAACGAATATTCAGGACGGTTGTATCCTTCACGCAGATAAAGGATTTCCAGTTGTGATCGGAGATTATGTAACGGTTGGACACGCAGCGGTTGTTCATGGTTGTGAGATTGGGGATGGTGCGCTGATCGGCATGGGAGCCATTGTTTTGAATGGAGCAAAAATCGGTAAAAATGCCATTATTGGTGCGGGTGCACTGGTGACACAGGGAACAGTGATTCCCGATGGCATGCTGGCAGTTGGTTCTCCGGCAAAAGTCAGACGTGAAGTAACTGCTGAGGAAATAAAGCAGAACCATGAAGATGCTTTGGAGTATGTTAAAACTGCAAGAGAACAGTTCTAAAACGATACAAATTAACAGATAACTTTAAAAAATATAAAAAATATACAGAAAAAGCGTTGACAAATCAACGAAATTGCAATACAATAAAGACAACAAAAGAAGAGAGAAAACAAAATAAAAAATCTTCTTTCGTTAAATAACTACAGGAGGTCAGTCCAATGGAGTAAGCAAGACAATAATCTCTTTTGACAGAGTTTATCATTATAAAACAATCAGTTAAAGGAGGACAAGTCCATTGAGAGGTAGAGATCCATAGTTGAGACAAAAGAAATAGCAGAAAGGGAGGTTATATAGTGAAGCTTAGATTTAACAGGTGACAGAGCTATCTGATGACGAGAAAGTCGGATAGCTCTTTTTTTATACTTTTTAATGGGATATAGTTGAACCTTTCTAAAAATTCGTGTGTCAGTCTGTTTGTTGTATATATTATAAAATATAATTCATATCATATAGATTAAAATCCAAAAAAACGTCTCTTTATTCGAAAAAAACTTCCTTTTGATACGGCTTTGTTTTTGCCATAATGACTTTGGGCAGTTATGCGTAAGCAGGTGAGTTTATCAAAAGAGAGGAGATCGTATGAACAGAAATTCGAAATTGCTGCGAAAATCGTTGGTCGTAGCAGGGGCAGTAACTCTTTCCTTATCCATGTGCAGTCCGGTACTTGCAGCAGATGCATCAAGTGCGACTGGCAAAGGGGAATTAAAAATCACGAATGTTACTTATGGAAATAGTGACACAGCCACAGGAAAAGCCTCCAGTGTAAGCAGTATCACATATACTCTGGATGGAAAACAGTATACAAAAGAAGCTGCAAAAGGCAGTGTACTGACTCTTGTTGTGGACGGTGCTCAGAAAAATATTTCCGAGGGGGCAAGTTATACAGTATCAGACAGCGATGCTGTCACAGTAAAAGAAACCAAGGTTTATAAAAATGGCGGTCCTTCCGCACCACCATGGAATGGTCCGGACGCTATCAAATCAGTCTATAATTTCCGTCAGGCATTACTGGTAAATAATGGAAAAATCGTGGACGATGCATCCGTAACAGAAGCAATCACAGGAGGAAGTTACGATGCTTCCAAGGCAGAAGGTGTGACAGTTACATCTGATGGCGAGCATTTTAACGGTATCTATGTTACAGGAAATTCAAAATATGATATCAGCAAATCCACATTGAAAGCAACCGGTGATGGCGGTGATGATTTTTCCGGCTGGGGTGCAGCAGTGATGGCTGATGAAGATACCAATGTGAACATTAAGGACAGTGTGATTGATACGGCAGGAACCATTCGTACCGCAATCTGGGTAGGCGGAAATTCCAAGACAACCGTAGATAACTCACTGATTTACGCACAGGAGACAAAAGACGATTATCAGACCTATACAGATCTGGTTCCGGCAATGATGAAACGTGTACCGTTCGCACTTGGTATGGAAGGAACCATCCGTGCGACAAATGTACTGGGAGCAGGTCAGGCAATCTACAATAACAGCATGATTATTTCTACCGGCTGGGGTGCTTTGTCCACAGACTCCGGTACTTCTCATGCTCAGACCGGTACTTATGCATTACAGGTTAATGATTCTGTATCCGGTATCGGAACCGTGGAAGTGGCACAGGCTGCAAAGAAATATACAGCAACACAGGAAGTTAATGGTGTGACGTATGGATTCACTATGGGTGGATCCGGTTATGTTACTTACGCAGATTCCGGTGTATGGAATAAATACAGTAATGTAAAATTCTATTCTCCGGATTATGTACAGATCCTGGCATCCGGCGAATCAAGTTCAGAATATGACAAGTCCTATATGTATTCTGACCGTATTGCATTTATGACCCAGCAGGCTGGCGGCGGTACACTGACACTGAAAGACAGCACGGTAGATACAAAAGACTCGCTGATGCAGATCAAATCCGGTAAGGCAAACAAAGGATACAGTCATCTGGTGGTAGATGGAACAAAGGTAAACTTTGCTGATGGTAACGATGCTTCCAAACGTACTGATGATGGTATTCTGGTGGAACTGGTGGAATCTGATGATGCAGGAAATCCAGGTGTAACATCTTATACGATCAACGATGATGGTGAGAATGCCGTACCGACAGGAAAAGAAATCAATGATTCCAGTGCTGAGTTCAAAAACGGTACTTATACCGGCGATATCTGGAACAGTATTTACAATAATAAACAGGCTTTAGACGTATCTCTGGAAAATGCAACACTGACAGGAACTGTTTCTTCTTCTGTAGCAGTTCATGTTGATCCGGATACCGGCGACGTAGTGAAAAACGGAACCGTTCTGGAGGCATATACAGGATCAAAAGAAGAAGACCATGCAGACTATCTGGCTGAAAAAGGTGGTACAACCGGCGATTATATGACAATTGGAAGCTTCTCTCATACAGCGCACAAAACAATTAACAATCCGGTAAACCTGACAGTTGATGAGAACTCTAAATGGGCAGTAACTGGTGACAGTTATCTGAATACACTGGATCTGGCTTCTGAAGACTGCATTACATCAGCTGCACCGGAGACTGTATACACAACAGCTCTGACAGTAGATGATGAAGAGTATGCTTATGGAACATATACATTTGATAATGTAACCGTTAAAGTAGAAGAAAATGATATTGTCATTCCGGATACAGGCGTAGTTGCAGAAGGACAGACCTTCAATAATGTACCGTATTCGTTCTATGTAGTAAACGAAGATGGCTCCTATAATTCTGCAGCAATTGATTTTGTATCACAGAATACACCGGACGGAACCGTTATCTATGGATACACAGCAAAAGAAGGTTATGAAATTGCATCTGTCAAAGCAGAAAATGGTGAAATTTTATCCAATTCAAAATTTGCAGAATATCCGTATGAACTGAAACCTACCGGAAGTCCGATGGATGCCATGAAAGTGACAATTACCGTCAGATCAACAGCTACAAAAATCGCAGATGGTCTTGCAAACGAGAAAGCTGCAGATGGTAAGTGGTATTACTACAAAGACGGTAAGATCGCAACAGATGTAACAACTGTTGCCAAAAACAAAAATGGCTGGTGGTATGTAAAGAATGGTGTGGTAGATTTCACCGCAAATACCGTAGCAAAGAACCAGAATGGCTGGTGGATCATCCGAGGCGGTAAAGTTGACTTTACTGCAAATACTGTAGCAAAGAATGAAAATGGCTGGTGGATCATCCGTAACGGTAAAGTTGATTTCTCTGCAAACACGGTAGCAAAGAATGAGAATGGCTGGTGGAAGATTGTCAACGGTAAAGTTGATTTTGGCTACACAGGAATCGCGAAAAACGAGAATGGCTGGTGGAGAATCGTCAATGGTAAAGTTGACTTTGGCTGCAACAGCATTGAGAAAAATGAGAACGGCTGGTGGAAACTGAATAACGGTAAAGTTGACTTTGGTTACACAGGCGTAGCAAAGAACCAGAATGGCTGGTGGAGAGTTGAAAACGGAAAAGTAAACTTCAACTATAACGGAATTGCAAAGAACCAGAACGGCTGGTGGAAGATTAAAAACGGAAAAGTTGATTTTTCCTATTCCGGAAAAGTAAAAGTGAACGGAAAAACATATCGTGTAAAAAATGGTAAGGTAAAAATGTAACAGACATGCTTATATTTTTGCAATAAACAACCCTGTAAAGGCATAACAGAATATCCCCCGCAAAGAGAAAGCGCTGCACGTAATGTGTGGCGTTTTCTTTTTTGCAGTTTATGAAATTTTTCATGAGAGAGTGTGTAATAACGAATTCTGGTTCTATTGGGCTTCATGAGATTCCCTGCTTTCAGAATGTTTAAACGTAAAGTATTTTACAAAAGATTTACTTTCTTTTTGCGCAATACTGATAGTATGAAAAACCGAATCAGATTAAAGTATACGTCGTAAGACAAACAAAACAACTTGCCAATACAACCTGAAAAAAGATATTCAGGTTTGTACATACACATTAATTAAGAAAAAGATTGTAAATCGAAAAGGAGAGAATCGAAATGAAACTGAAAAAAATCATGGCACTTGTACTTTGCGCAGCAACAGTAGCAGGACTTGGACTTACAGGATGTGGAAGCAGCAATGATAACGCTGCAGCAGATAATACAGGAAGTGCAGCAAAAGAAAGCAACGATACAGGAAGCGCAGATGCATCTGACTTTTCCGGAAATATCACTGTATTATCCCGTGAGGATGGTTCCGGTACAAGAGGCGCTTTCATCGAACTGTTTGGAATTGAAGAGAAAAATGAAGCAGGCGAGAAAGAGGATATGACAACCGTAGATGCAACTATCACAAACAACACAGAGGTTATGATGTCTACGGTAGCCGGTAACGAATATGCAATCGGTTACTGTTCCCTTGGTTCTTTGAATGATACAGTTAAAGCTGTAAAAATCGATGGTGCTGAGGCAACTACAGAGAACGTATCCAACGGATCTTATAAAGTATCCAGACCGTTCAACATTATTACAAAAGATACTGTAAGCGATGTTACACAGGACTTCATCAACTATATCATGAGTGCTGATGGCCAGGAAGTAATCTCCAATGACGGATATATTTCTGTAGCAGAAGGTGAGACATTTACATCTACAGGAGCAAGCGGAAAAATTACAATCGACGGTTCTTCCAGTGTATCACCGGTTATGGAGAAACTGGTAGAGGCTTACAAGAAAGTAAACCCGAATGCAGACATTGAGCAGCAGACAACAGATTCAACAACAGGTATCACATCTGCAATCGATGGAAAATGTGATATCGGAATGGCTTCCCGTGACCTGAAAGAAGAAGAGACAGGTGTAAAAGCTACCAAGATCGCACTTGATGGTATCGCAGTTATCGTAAATAATGATAACCCAACAGATGAGATCAGCTCTGATATGGTAAAACAGATCTTCATCGGTGAAGTTACAAAATGGCAGGATGTAAAATAATTGATTCAGTAAAATAACAATTCAGAACAACATATAAATATTGATTATAGAAAAGTTCCTATGTTCTGAATAACTATCATGTATGCGCCATGACAGATTCCAATCTGATACAGAAAAGGGTCTGTGTGGCGCATTCCCACAGGGAGAACTAAAACATATGAAACGAAAAGAAAAAGTGTTTGAAATCATTTTTCTGTTGGTTGCCTGTATTTCCATTGTGGCAGTAGCCATGATCTGTATCTTCTTATTTGCAAATGGAATTCCGGCAATGGGAAAAATTGGACTTGGAAAATTCCTGGGCGGACAGGTATGGAAGCCCGGAAACGATAAATACGGCATCTTCCCGATGATCATCGGAAGTCTGTACATCACAGGCGGTGCCATTGCAGTAGGTGTGCCGATCGGTATTTTTACTGCTGTCTTTCTTGCAAAATATTGTCCGAGTGGACTTTACAAAATCATCAAACCGGCGACAGAGCTTCTGGCAGGAATTCCTTCTGTCGTATATGGATTCTTTGGATTGATGGTGATCGTGCCGGCGGTTCGAATGATCTTCGGAACGGATAACACAGACGGTATGAGTATTCTGACAGCATCTTTCCTTCTTGGAATTATGATTTTGCCAACGATCATCGGTGTGACAGAGACGTCCATTCGATCTGTAAATAATGCCTATTTTGAAGGCGCGCTGGCATTGGGTGCCACAAAGGAAGCAAGCATCTTCCGCTGTGTGATCCCGGCAGCAAAATCCGGTATCTTAGCCGGTGTGGTACTTGGTATCGGACGTGCCATTGGTGAGACCATGGCAGTCGTAATGATCGCCGGAAACCAGCCGCGTATGCCAAAAGGAATTTTACAGGGTGTCCGTACGCTGACCACAAATGTGGTACTTGAAATGGGATACGCAACCGGACTTCACAGAGAAGCGCTGATCGCAACCGGTGTGGTACTGTTTGTATTCATTCTGATCATTAATCTGGCATTTAGCATTATCAAAGGAAAAGGAGAGAAGGAATAATGAAAAAGACAAAGAAAAAGATTTATGTCGGCTCTCTGATTTTAAAAATACTGATCATTCTGGCAGCAATTTTTACCGTTGTAATGCTTGGCTACCTGATTGTGTATATTCTGGGCAAAGGTATTCCCCATCTGACACCGTCATTGTTTTCCTTACATTATGACAGCGATAACGTATCGATGCTTCCGTCTATTATCAATACATTGATCATGATTGGCGTGGCATTACTGATTGCAGTTCCAATCGGCGTGTTCTCTGCGGTATACCTGACAGAGTATGCAAAAAAAGGCAATAAATTAGTAAAAATCATTAGAACTACAGCAGAAACATTAACAGGTATTCCATCCATCGTTTATGGTTTGTTTGGTATGTTGTTCTTTGTAACCGCATGCCACATGTCCTACTCCTTAATGGCTGGTATCTTAACCGTAGCGATCATGGTTCTGCCAACTGTATTGAGAACAACAGAAGAAGCACTTTTGGCGGTACCGGACAGCTTTCGTGAGGGAAGTTTCGGATTGGGTGCAGGCAAACTCCGTACGGTATTTAGAATCGTACTGCCAAGCGCCATTCCTGGCATCCTCTCCGGTGTCATTCTTTCCACCGGACGAATCGCCGGTGAGACAGCAGCGCTGATCTATACCGCAGGAACCATGGCAACGTTACCGAAAAATCTGCTTTCTTCCGGACGTACGCTGGCCGTTCACATGTATGTGCTTTCCCAGGAAGGTCTGCATACAGATCAGGCATTTGCCACTGCAGTTATTTTGCTGGTAATGGTACTTCTGATCAATATTTTGTCTTCTGTCATTGCAAAGAAAATGCAGAGAGACTAAAGGATTTCACAGCAAAAATGCCGAGCGTATTCCTAAATACAAAAAAATACAGTTGCAATCATCTTTGCAAAGATGCAGAAGAAAACAAAACGAAAGAAGTTTGCGAACAGCAATATGTGAGAGAGGACAACGAAACGAACATGTTAAAAAATAAAATGACAATCGAGCATATGAATCTTCATTACGGAGATTTCCATGCATTAAAAGATATTAATCTGAATATTAAAGAAAATCAGATCACAGCGTTTATCGGACCTTCCGGATGTGGAAAATCCACCCTTTTAAAATCCTTAAACCGTATGAACGATCTGGTAGAGGGATGTAAAATTGATGGTCTGATCGCATTGGACGGCGAAGACATTTATGGAAATAATATGGATGTAAATCTGCTGAGAAAAAGGGTTGGTATGGTATTTCAAAAGGCAAATCCATTTCCGATGAGTATTTACGATAATGTAGCGTTCGGACCGAGAACACATGGTATCCACAACAAAGCACAGTTAGATGACATCGTAGAAAAATCACTTCGTGATGCAGCAATCTGGGACGAAGTAAAAGACCGTCTGAAAAAGAGTGCACTTGGTGTATCTGGTGGACAGCAGCAGAGAATCTGTATTGCCCGTGCGCTGGCAGTTCATCCGGAAGTACTTCTGATGGATGAGTCCACATCTGCGCTGGATCCGATCTCCACATCAAAAATCGAGGATCTCGTTATGGAGCTGAAATCCCAGTACACCATCGTTATGGTAACCCATAACATGCAGCAGGCAGTTCGTGTGTCCGACCAGACTGCATTTTTCCTTCTGGGTGACCTTGTAGAGTATGGTGATACCGATCAGTTATTCTCCACACCGAAAGAGAAAAAGACAGAAGATTATATTACCGGTAGATTTGGTTAATGCAAGGGAGAACATAAAAATGAGAAATCAATTTGACAGACAGTTAAATACTTTAAATGGTGAATTGATCCAGATGGGTCACATGGTAGAGCAGGCCATTGAGCATGCAATTGAAGCCATGGTACATCAGGATGCAGAAAAAGCAAGACAAAATATGGAATTTGATTCAGAAGTAGATCAGCAGGAAAAAGATATTGAGACACTGTGTATGAAACTTTTGATGAAACAGCAGCCGGTAGCCAGAGATCTCCGTCTGATCTCAGCGGCATTAAAAATGATCACAGATATGGAACGAATCGGTGATCAGGCAGCAGATATTTCAGAATTAGCTTTATGTCTGGTAAATGAAAAAGAACTGCCGATGATGGACCGTATGAAACAGATGTCACAGGAATGTATGCTGATGGTCATGAAAGGTCTGGAAGCATTCGTGGCAAAAGATATCGAGATGGCAAAAAAAGTAATCGCCAGAGATGATGTGGTTGATACCATGTTTGATGATACAAAAAAAGAAGTGATCGAGCTGATCCAGAATCATGGAACAGGTGCAGAAGTAGCAACGGATCTGCTGATGGTTGCAAAATACTTTGAGCGAATTGGTGATCATGCGACAAATATTGCAGAATGGGTTATCTTTTCCATCAATGGAACCCATCCGACAATAAATCCGGAGCCGGTTTTGTAAAAGGCCAAAAAGCAGTTCACTTATTCCCTTCACAGGCAATATGTGGGCTGAACATAAGTAATAGCGGATGTTGCTCCGATATTATAAAAAAACAGGCAATTGCCTGAACCACTGTAAAAACAGCACAAATTGTGGAGGATGAGATGAACACAAACAAGAATTTATGGAAAAAAGGTGTAGTTTTAGCTGCTGCTGCAACTATGATCGCAGGCGCAGTGCCAACAGTAAATGCATTTGCATATGGAGCTTATGATGTAAGCAAGAGTACCTTCAAGGCAGACACAGATAATTCTGCAGATTTCCAGAATTGGTTAGCCAATGTATGGCAGGGTGGAGAAAATGCTTATGCAAATACAAATGAAATAGCCCTGACACCTGGAAACAACGCTGCAGGATTAAATTTTGCATGGTATTCTGAAACGAAAGGAACACCGGCAGTTATGATCTGGAAAGATGGTGCCAAAGGAGCAGCAAAAGTATTTACCGGAACCGCAAGTGATATCAGCGCTGCAAACTGGCAGGGAAAAACTTATATAGCATCGAATAAAGTAAACATCGCGAACTACTTTAATGAAAATACAAAATATATTTATCAGTACACGGATGATTATAAAGAAGACGGTACAAGCGTATGGTCTGAGGAATACAGTTATACGACACAGTCTACCGATAAATTTTCTGTCATTCTTACTGGTGATCCACAGGTAGGAGCCTCCGGAAGTTCTTCCGACAGACAGGCTGATGATGCAAGTGTTGCCAGAGATGCCTATAACTGGAATAAAACCATGCAGCAGGCATTAAAGACATGTCCGAACGCGTCATTCCTTTTATCCGCAGGTGATCAGATCAATGAATCCAATTCTAATACGGATGAGGTAAGAAAAACAAGAGAGAGCGAGTACGCAGGTTATTTATATCCGTCAGTATTTCGTAATCTTCCAATCGCAGCAACCATCGGAAATCATGATATGAACGGTTCTGATTATTCTGCACATTTCAATAATCCAAATTCAGAGGAACAGCTGGGACAGACAGCTGCAGGAAGTGATTTCTACTTTAACTATGGCGATGTATTATTTATTTCATTGAACAGCAATAACCGTAATCAGGCAGAGCACAGAAAACTCATGAAGGAAGCCATTGCAAGCAACCCGGACGCAAAATGGAAAGTAGTTATTTTCCACAGCGACATTTACGGTTCCGGTCAGCCGCATGCAGATACCGATGCTTCTACAAATAGAATTATTTTTGCGCCGCTGATGGACGAATTTGATATCGACGTCTGCCTGACAGGTCATGATCATACATTTTCACGAAGCTATCAGGTGCTGGATGGAAATGTCATTGACTATGATATCAGCAGTGGTACCGTAGAAGATCCGGAAGGAACGATGTACATTACTACAGGTTCAGGATCCGGTTCCAAATACTACAATCTGTTAAATTACACTCCGTACTACATCGCAGAGAGAACCAATGCATGTCTGCCTTCTTTCTCAACTATTGATTTTACGGATGATTCCTTTACAATCAAGACTTATGATTATAACGGAAACCGTTATGCAGATGATTTTACAATTACAAAAAATGAAAATGTACAGTCTGTAGATGATGTGATCGCATCCGCAGAAAAACTGGTAAACAGTACAGATGTGACTTATACAAAAGAAAGTATGGCTGTATTGACATCGGCACTGGATCAGCTGAAAACACTGAAAAACTCCAATGTAACGGCAGAAGATCCGATGGCAGCAGACATTATAACAAACTATGGTACAGCTGCTGACAGAGTCAAAGGATATGGTTCTGTGGCAAACAGCGCAGACAAAGACGGTAAATTGAACCGTTTCAAAAAAGGTATTTCCACACTGCTTGACAAGACCATCTATTCACAGGCAGCAGAAGGAGCGCAGGAGCAGTCAGCTGACTATACCGTTGATAAAGCACCGGTTGTAAAAGGTATGGATGAGGCCAAGAGCGCTGTCATTAACGCAATGAATGCTCTGGAGGAAGCAAAACCGGACGGACTTGCAAATGAAGCTGCTGAAGACGGAAACTGGTATTACTACAAAGACAACCAGATTGCAACAGATTACACCGGAGTAGCAAAAAATAAAAACGGCTGGTGGCGTGTAGTCAATGGCAAAGTAGATTTTAGCTGCAACAGCGTAGAGAAAAACGAGAACGGCTGGTGGTATATCCGCGGAGGCAAAGTAGATTTTAATTACACCGGAGTAGCAAAAAATAAAAACGGCTGGTGGAGAATTGTCAATGGAAAAGTAGATTTCGATTGCAACAGCGTGGAGAAAAACAGCAACGGCTGGTGGTATATCCGCGGAGGCAAAGTAGATTTTAATTACACCGGAATAGCAAAGAATAAAAACGGCTGGTGGAGAATTGTTAATGGAAAAGTTGATTTTGGCTGCAACAGCGTAGAGAAAAATGAGAATGGCTGGTGGAAACTCAGTGGAGGAAAAGTAGATTTCAACTATAACGGAATCGCAGAAAATGGCAATGGAACCTGGGTGATCAAAAATGGTAAAGTTGACTTCTCACGCAACGGCAAAGTAAAAGCAAACGGAAAAACTTACCGTGTCACAAACGGCAAAGTGAAACTGTAAGACAATGTAATTTTACAAAATTTCTTTTTCATATGTTTTAATAATATTTCGGGAAGAATGGGTGTTGTATTTCAGTACGACATCCATTTCCCTTTTGGAGTAAAGCAGAGTGTATAACAGGTAAAATAAGCAAAGAAAGAAGGATTTAAATTTTGGAAAAAAAGAAATCATTTTATAAATGGGGAAAATATCTCATCGTGATAGGCATTACACTTTTGATGTTTCTGTTTTTTCGAAGTGTGGAACGTGTACCATTGCTGGCGGATGACAACATGGTATTCGTAAAAGCAGTGGTTGTCCAGAATGACCATGAGGACGAACAGGCACAGGCATCACTGGACAGTGGTGATACCCAGCAGGTAGTTCTGGAAATCCGGTCGGGCGCTCATAAAGGGGAAAAAGCAGAGGCCTACAGTCTCAATGGTTATCTGTATGGCGCAGACTGTAAAGTGGGAACGAAAGTTATTGCAAGTCTGTCAGAATATGATGGAGAACTGTCGGCAAATGTATATAATTACGACAGAGAGGCAGAAATCATTGTCCTTCTGGCTGTGTTCTTCGGACTGATGTGGCTGGTGGGTGGAAAGAAAGGATTTAATTCCATACTGGCTTTGCTCTTTACCTTCGTCACGGTCATTATGATGTACATTCCACTGATGTATATCGGAATATCACCGTTTATCGCTGCTACGGTATCCGTTGTTATCATCACACTGGTAACCTTTATGCTGATCGCAGATTTTCAGATGAAATCCATCGGGGCAATGCTTGGTACGATATTTGGAGTGATTGTCTCTGGTCTGATCGCACTGGTATTTGGCCATTTCGGACATGTCACCGGATTTAATGTGGATGACATTGAGAATCTGATTTATGTGGGACAAAATTCCAGACTGGACATCGGAGGCATGCTGTTTTCCGGAATCCTTATAGCATCCCTGGGGGCGGTCATGGATGTGGCAATGTCTGTGTCCACATCATTACATGAGATTAAAGAACAGAGGCCGGGGATCTCTGCAAAAGAAATTTTTAAATCAGGTGTCAATATTGGCCGCGATATGATCGGAACGATGTCAAATACCCTGATTCTGGCTTACGTGGGCGGCAGCCTTGGACTGGTCATGATCATTTATGCATATTCTTACCAGATGCACCAGATAATGAATATGTATTCCATCGCGATTGAGATCATGCGGGGAGTCGCAGGAACGATAGGAATAATACTTACGGTTCCGATCACTTCCCTGATCATGTCTGTATTGCTGACCAGAGAAAAGAAATCCGGTTTGAAAAAGCAATAAAACACGGAATGTAAATAAAATGTAAAAATTTTACAAACACTTTACATTTGAATCTCCTGAATTTTACATACATCCATTACAGTGGTAACTGTTAAATGATGTTATTACTTAATGACAGTTCACCCGCGCCATTCGCGCAAATGAATTGTATGGAAAATTCAGGAGGTTTCTATTTATGGACATATTTGCGATCTTATCGTTGATTGGCGGCCTTGCCCTGTTTTTATATGGAATGAATGTTATGGGGGACGGTCTGACCAAGGTTTCCGGTGGTAAGCTGGAAAAAATTCTGGAAAAACTTACATCAAATCCGATCAAAGCGGTATTGCTTGGTGCCGGTGTCACAGCCGTGATCCAGTCATCTTCTGCAACGACGGTTATGGTAGTCGGTTTTGTAAACTCAGGAATCATGAAACTGTCTCAGGCAGTTGGAATCATCATGGGTGCCAATGTAGGTACTACAATTACATCATGGATCTTAAGCCTTTCCGGTATTGAGAGCAGCAGCTTTTTTATCCAGATGCTGAAGCCGACATCATTTTCTCCGATTCTGGCAATCATCGGTTTGCTTTTGATGATGTCATCCAAAAATGACAAACACAAAGATGTGGGAAGCATTTTACTTGGTTTTGCAGTTTTGATGTTTGGAATGGATGCCATGAGTGCAGCAGTAGAGCCGCTCAAAGATGTTCCACAGTTCACGCATCTGCTTACAATGTTTACGAATCCGTTGCTTGGTATGCTTGCAGGTTTGATCCTGACGGCGATCATTCAGAGTTCTTCTGCATCGGTCGGTATCCTGCAGGCATTATGTACTACCGGAGCGGTAAGTTTCGGATGCGCGATACCAATTATTATGGGACAGAACATTGGTACTTGTGTGACGGCAATCATTTCATCTTTCGGAGCATCCAAAAATGCAAAACGAACCGCGTTAGTTCATTTGTATTTTAATATTATAGGTACGGCATTGTTTATGATTGTATTTTACGCAATCAATGCGTTTGTACATTTTGATTTTCTTGGAGATGCAGCGACACCGGCAGGTATTGCAGTTGTCCACAGTATCTTCAACATAGCAGCAACCATTGTATTGCTTCCATTTGCAAAAGTACTGGAAAAACTGGCTTATATGTCTATTAAAGAGGATCATACAGAGCGTAAGCCTGTTGTCCAGGAAACGGAGGAAGAACTCAAAAAGCTGGATGTGCGTTTCCTGGAGCAGCCGGGACTGGCCATCAGCCACTGTATGGAAGCCACTGCCTATATGGCGCATATGAGTGAGGAAGCACTGAATGATGCACTTGACCTGATGGATCAGTACGATGAGGAAAAAGCAGCGAATGTGGAGAAGATGGAAAACAGGATCGATCATTTTGAGGATAAGATAGGTTCTTATGTCATCCAGATCACAAACCGCAATATGCTGGAAAATGACAGTGCGAAAATGTCCATTGTTCTGCATAGTATCAATGATCTTGAGCGAATTTCCGATCATGCCGTGAACTTAAAGGAAAGCGCGCAGGAGATGAAGGAGAAAGGTCTGAAAATGTCCTTTGAGGGAAGTTCCGAGATCATGTATCTGCGCAAAGCCGTAACAGATCTGGTAAATATGACAGTTCAGGCATTAAGCCATAATGATAAAGAACTGGCAAAAGAGATCGAGCCGTTGGAGGAGGTTATTGATGACCTCAGCGATGAGCTGAAACGGCGTCATGTTATCCGATTGAAAGAGGGCAAATGTACCATTGAAATGGGATTTGTGCTGACGGATATGACAACAAGTCTGGAGCGTATTGCGGATCATTGTTCCAATATCGGTGTAAGTATTCTGGAGAGCAGTGAGGAGGATATGGGACGTCATGCGTACCTGCATTCTGTGAAAAAAGAGGATACGGAGAATTTCCAGGATCGGTATGAACATTATCGGGAAATATATTTCTTTGGGTAATTGTGTGGTTTAAAATTTAGGTAGTGAAGGCGCCAGCCATCAATCTTACCTCTGCAGCTAACAATCGCTTGCCGAGGAAAGATTGCATGGCTGGCGCCATTTACGTTGCTGTTAAAACCGTGATGTTTGCCATTAGGTTATGACGTGCTGATTTCTTTACCGCAGATTTTATAAAGAAAAAATCGCGTTCGCAAGTTCTTTCGGTGTTGACACAATCTGTGTTGCTCCATTTTCTTTTAGAAATTCTGTGGATTTAAATCCCCAGTTTACACTGACACACGGAATGCCTGCATTTGCAGCGGTCTGAATATCCACTTCAGAATCACCAATGTAAATACAATTTTCCGGTTTTGCATTTAATTCACGCATTGCCTGAAACACGGTATCCGGAGCCGGTTTTTTATGAATAGAAGGTGACTCACCGATAGCAACTTCTATTTCATCCGCAAAAAAATCTTTGCAAAGTCCCTTTACAGCCGCATCAAATTTGTTGGAAACGATAGCCAGTTTATAGCCACGTTCTTTCAACGTATGAAGCATATCAATAATCCCATCATATGGTTTCGTGTTATCCAGCATATGTTCTTTATAATGCACTGGAAAATCCTTCATGCAGGCCTCATAATTTGGATTATTACGTCCGTCTGGCAATGCTTTTTCCATCAGTACATAGATACCATTACCGACTTTTTCTCTGACTTCTTCGCATGTATAAATCGGACCGCCATATTTTTTCATGCAGTAATTCACACTGTTGGTCAGATCCTGTAATGTATTCAATAATGTTCCATCGAGGTCAAATATCGCTGTGTTTCGTGTAGACATTTTAAGTTCCTCCTGAGTTATTTAAACGGTATTAAAAAGCGAATCACATGGATTCTCTTAAGTTCGTCTGCCATTCTAGCAGAAAACGGATATTTCGTCAAAATTAATGTTGAATTGGTAATTATTGCAGACTACGAAAAATTATCTTACATGGAGCAGGCATTTAGGTGGACGAATGAGGAAAAAAGGTATATTTTAGAGTTGATGGAAAGTCAGAAAAAGGATTTTTTACCAGAAGATATAAAAATGTTACTTAATGTATATCGACAAAAACACAGTTTAGAGGAACAATAAACATGCAGATTTTATGGATACGTCATGGTCAGACGCAAGGCAATGTCGAGCGGCGTTATGTCGGCAGAACGGATGAAGAGCTGACCGCAGATACAAAAGAAAAATTGAAAATGCGAAAAAAGAAGGGCATTGATTTTGCACCGGAGGTGGTGTATGTCAGTCCGATGATTCGCTGTAGGGAAACGGCGGATCTTTTGTTCCCGGAACAGAGAAAAGTGCAGTGGGACGGACTGCAGGAAACAGATTTTGGAGATTTTGAATATAAAAATTATGAAGAATTGAAGGATGATCCGGTGTATCAGGCATGGATTGACAGTAATGGTCAGATGCTGATTCCGCATGGTGAGAGCGGCGCGGATTTTCGCGCCCGGTGCTGCGAAGCATATGAAAAATGCATCGCTGAGGCGAGAGAAAAAGACCTGGAGAAGATTGCAATTGTGTGCCATGGTGGTACAATTATGTCTGTTATGGAGCGTTATGGATTGCCGAAAAAATCTTTTTATGAGTGGCAGGTAGGAAATGGCTGCGGGATTTTGACGGAAATGACAGAAGAAGGGGGAAACGGATATGGTATTCGGGAAATTAGTAAGTGGGAGTGAAAAAAATGAACAGATGCAGCAGATCACAGACATTCGCAATTCAGTGTTAGGTCAGGAACTGCAGCTTCCGATAAAGGAAGAACCGGATGCATTTTGCATGTATGCACTGGCGTATGAAGGGGAAACGCCGGTTGCAACCGGCGGGATTTCTTTTGATGGAGCATCCTATCAGATGAAGGAAGTGGCTGTGCTGCCGGAGTTTCGCAGAAAGAAATATGGTGATTTCATTGTACGTCTGCTGATCGACAAAGCGATGATGTCAGGGGCACAGATGATCAATGCGGATGTACTGCAGGGAGCGGTACCGCTTTTTGAGACAGTTGGATTCAAAGCAAGTGGTGCGTTGTATGAAAAGGACGGAAAGCAATGGCTTCCGATGCAGCTTCAGGCAGAAAGCATTCACAAGTGCGGCGGGTGTGCTCAGAAATGACCCAGAATGGAGATTTTTCAAAGGGAAGTATTATTAAAATTTTACTGCGTCTGGCGATTCCAATGACGCTGGCGCAGCTTATGAACGTTCTTTATAACGTGGTGGACCGTATGTTTATCGGGCGGATCGGTGGAGATTCCATGGATGCGTTGACGGGCGTTGGTGTGTGTTTGCCGATGATCACGATTGTTATTGCGTTTGCAAATCTGGTGGGAATGGGCGGTGCGCCGCTGTTTTCCATTGAGCGTGGAAAGAAGAATGAACGGGAAGCAGAATATATTCTTGGAAACTGCGTGGTTCTGTTTTTGATTTTCGCAGTAGTACTGACAGTGGCAGGACTGATTTTCAAGCGACCATTGCTGATGCTTCTGGGAGCCAGTGAGGTAACGCTGCCTTACGCGGAACAGTACATAACGATTTATCTGCTTGGAACAATTTTTGTTATGTTCGGTCTGGGACTGAATAACTTTATCAATGCACAGGGCTTTGCAAAAATTGGCATGTGTACAACCGTGATCGGTGCGGCTTTGAATATTGCGCTGGATCCGATTTTTATTTTTGTGTTGAATATGGGTGTGCGTGGGGCGGCGATCGCAACGGTAATCTCACAGGCGGCAGCGGCCGTGTGGACGGTGCGTTTCCTGACTGGAAAAAAAGCGTTGATCCGAATTCAGAGACGTTCTATACAGTTACAGGGACAGCGCGTGAAGAAAATTATGGGACTTGGTCTGGCCGGATTTACCATGTCGGTCACAAACTCAACGGTACAGATGGTGTGCAACGCGACGCTGCAGACTCACGGTGGAGATGTGTATGTCGGCATTATGACGATCATCAATTCTGTGCGGGAGATTATTTCTCTGCCGGTGCAGGGATTTACCAGCGCCAGTCAGCCGGTGCTTGGCTACAACTACGGTGCAAAGGAATATGAGCGTGTGAAAAAGACGATTCGGACCATGGCGGGAGTTACGATTGTGTATACACTGGCGGTCTGGGGACTGGTTTCAGCGATTCCGGGAGCTTTTATCCGGATGTTTGGTGGAAGTGGCGACACGCTGACACTTGGAATCTCAGCAATGCATCTGTATTTCTTCGGATTTTTCTTTATGGCGTTTCAGTTTTGCGGACAGTCAACGTTTACGGCACTTGGAAAGGCAAGACATGCGATGTTTTTCTCGATTTTCAGAAAGATTATTATCGTGGTGCCACTGACATTGATCCTGCCGCATTTGTTTGGTCTGGGTGTGCATGGCGTGTTTATTGCGGAGCCGATTTCCAATGCAATCGGTGGTCTGGCATGCTTTATCACAATGATCGTGACCGTATATCGGAAACTTGGCAAAGAAGAATGATTTGAACGCAGAATAAGCATTCCCCCGCTTCAAGTGCGTAGAGCACTAAGCGGTGGGTACGGGGATGCTTATGTCAGTGGGAGTTAAAAGCTCCCACTGACAGGTCGCAAAGCGACTGCGTTCATGAGCAAGTAGCGAAAGCGGATTGCGAATGTCCGCTTTACTGCTTGGAAAGAGAAAAATATATCGGTTTTCTATGGAATTCTATGAAAACCATTTGTTCCGAATTATACAAAAAGGAATCCGAAAGAGACATAAAAGGGCAAGCTTTTTTACGTTAAAAACGGTATGATGATGTAGAAAAGTAGTTCATAATATATAAAAAACGGTAAAGAATGTTTCACAGGCCTGACGCTTGTTTTTCCGGGCAGCAATATAATGAGGAGGTATTGCCGCAGTATGGGAGCGACGGTATGTCTTTGAAATGGGGTTCAAAGGCGCGGTCAGTCCGGTACAGGAAAGATAAGACATTTTTATCTCAGTCGAGAAGACTCCCACTTCTGCAAGTGGTGAGTAATAACAAGTCTTTCTCAGTGGGAGTACAATCTCCGACTGAGATAAACGCTCCGCGAGGATGTGCAGTGATTCTGAGAAGAATATGTCAGCTTACGCTGACCAGAATCACGCACCAAGTCTCACGTGCGTTCGACTTGAAGAGCGACAGATGCGTAGTCAGCAGGGCAGAAACAGGTCAGAAAAATATATTTGAACGATAGCGGAAAATCGAAGGAAAAACAGTGGCATCCGGAGCAGAAAAGATTTCGAACCAGACATCGTATGCGGGGGCAGGAGAATGGTTTGGACAGTATGAAACGGATGTTGCTGGTGTTCCTTTGGTGAAAGTTACATATGCTCTTTTCCATTTTTAACAAATGATTATATAATGTGAAATTCCCATGCTGTATCGTGTGGGGATTTTGCATTTATAATCGAAAAAATTTTATCGGGTGAAAAATATCAGCTTTGGTTTTGGGGGAAATCAGGGCTGATATTTTTTTACTCAAAAACATTAATAAAAACATTAAAAATGCCGGATAGAAACAATAATAACGTTGAAAAAACATTAGATTACATATATAATTTAAATATGTTTATGCGGTCACAATCTATACGGGGATGAAATAGTAGAGGCATAGAATGGAGTAACGGCATTCATTACTTTATAGGAGTGACTTGCGCAAAAGAAGAAAGGGGAAAGAGCATGAAATTAAGATGGAAAAAATGTGTTGCATTGATGGGTGCGTTGTGCATGACAGTGAGCATTGTGCCGGCTTATGCAGCAGCAGTGCCACAGAATGATGCAGTAACACAAGTTGAAGATGAGGGGATTGCAAAAAATCACTTGGAGGGTGTATGGCTAGATGGGATAGAATCCAGAGACAATGTCACTGTACCAACGAGTTTTAGTTTAAAATTGCAGGTATCTGACTGCTGGTCAAGTATGTCAGAAATCAGAGTGAACTATGTTAATACAGAAAAAAATGATATGGGAAACACAAAAAGTTTTTACTATCATGGTGCGATGGATCCAGTTCCAGAAGATGGTATTTATACAGTTCCTATTGAGTTAACTGGTTCAACAGATAGTGGATATTACAAGTTAGATTCTATTGCAATGTCTGGGTATGTTAATGGTAAATATTATATGAACCAGTATACTGTTACCAGTGAAGGTATAAAAGAAGAGAATGGCGTAACGGGTGAGATTAGTTATATTCCATATGCCGGAACTGTAAATTTTACTGTTAAAGGCTCAACGGATGATAAACAAAACATGAACGCTCAAATTGAAAGTGTTGAGTTGATTGGAGCTGATCAGAAAGATTCGATTAGTGCACCGTGTAAATTAAATGCTCGTATTTATATAACAAATATGACAAAAGAAGATAACGATTCAATCATAGTATGTTATAAGATGGGCGAGAAAAGCTTGACTTTCAATAGAAGCTTGATGGAAAGCGATTGGGAAAGTATTAGTAATAACCATTATGTAGATGTGCCAATTGAACTGTCAGATTATAGTTCGGTTGGCGAATATACATTAGACAATATCCAGATAGTCCATAGCATGGATTGGAGCATAATGTATACAAATGAAGATAATTATCTTTGGAAAGATAAAAATTTTGGTGGAACTCATTCTATTAAGTATGATGGCGAATTAGATTTTTATGTTAGTGAAGCAGCAAATAGTGGAAAGATACATACAATGCTCCAGAATATTAGTTTGTCAGACAATACTAAGAAAGATAATATAGAAACACCGGATAAATTATTTGCAAATCTTTCTTTTGAATGTGTATGGGAAGATGGAATTAATTCTGTACGTTTAAAATATGTAAATACTAAAACCGGAAATGAACGTACATTTTCTTCAGAAGGTTTAATGAAAGATGATGGAAAAAATATTCAGATTCCGATGTATCTCAATACTCATATGGAAAAGGGCGATTATAAGCTGGAGCAGATTGCAGTAGAAGGGGGTATGAATCAGCAATTTTTTAACTATAATGCAGAATTGAAAGCATTTGTAGCTGAAGATGCCAGTCTGGATTATAGACAACAAGTGTATTCATATGATGGAGAATGTGATTTTTCCATTACAAAGGCAGATTATGAAAATGAAGTATTAACAAGTATTTTTTCACTGGAAAAAGTTGATAATGCAGATTGGGATAATATAGAAGCTCCGCAAACATTACAGGTAAAATTAGGTGTAAAGAGCGGACTGGAAGAAGGGATAAAATCTGTATGTTTCCGTTATACTAAGCCAGGAAGTGATTATGTTTATGACACAATGGATATAGAAGTATCCTGTATTGAAAATGGAAAAGTCTGGAAACCAGGAGATGACGGTGAAAGTATAACGCTAAATTTACCAGTTAGTGAGTTTATAAAATCTGGAGTATATAAATTGCAGTATATAGAATTATATCCAGAAAAAGGACGTGCTATTGAATATAATTATGTGGAGAGTAAGAATCAATTTATTCAAGATGACTATTTTACAGGAAAGTCGGATGCAGTCGATTATACAGGAGAACTCGATTTTACAGTTACAAAGTCTTCTGCAGATACTACTGATCCAGAATTAACATATTTAAAATTAAACAATGGCACAAAAGTAACTGCTGGAGAAAAATTAGAATGGTCCTTTGGATATGATGAGGATATTTCGGGTGTTCAATGTATACTTGTCAGTCTATCCCATGAGGATTCTGATGAGTTGAAAGATCTTTATATGGAGGATCAATGGGAGCCGAAAACATGTATTGGAAAGGGAGATGCAATTGCAACATCAAACTTTAGTGAAATCGGAGATTATACGGTAGACTTTGTTCGAGTTGTAGACTATGCAGGAAATGAACGAAATTATTGGAAGCATGAAAATGGTCAATTTGAAGATTATGAAGGAAATGTATTGGATTTACAAACGCCAACATTTTCTATCGTAAAAGCTGATGATGCCAAAAAATTAGCAGACTACACAAAGGTAGATGCAGCCCTCAAGACAATCCCATCAGACAAAGACCTGAAGGATCTTTATACAGAAGAATCTGTAAAAGCAGTGACAGCTGCAAAGAATGCAGTAGAAAGAAATCTTGATGCTACAGAGCAGACAAAAGTAGACAAGATGGCAAAAGTCATTGAAGATGCCGTAGCAGCTCTGAAGTATAAAGACGCCGACTACAGCAAAGTAGATGCAGCGCTTGAAACGATTCCAACTGATTTAAGTATTTACACAGAAGAAAGTGTAAAAGCGGTAACAGCCGCCAAGAAGGCAGTAGTAAGGGGCTACGATATTACAAAACAGTCTGATGTAGATGACATGGCGAAAGGCATCGAAGATGCGGTTAAGGGCTTAGAAAAGAAACCAGTAGAACCTGTAAAGAAAGCAGACTACAGCAAGGTAGATGCAGCCCTCAAGACAATTCCCTCAGACAAAGACCTGAAGGATCTTTATACAGAAGAATCTGTAAAAGCAGTGACAGCTGCAAAAGCAGCAGTAGTAAGAGATCTTGATGCAACAGAACAGTCCAGAGTAGACAAGATGGCAACCACCATCGAAAAAGCAGTCAAAGGGCTGAAGTATAAAGACGCAGACTATAGCAAAGTAGAAGCAGCTTTAGCAAAGATTCCATCTGAGGAAGAGGAAAATCTTTACACAGAGAAGAGCATGGAAGCTGTTGTAGAGGCAGCCGAAGCAGTGAAACGTGACCTTGACATCACACATCAGAATGAGGTTGACAAAATGGCGAAAGCCATCGAGGATGCAATCGCAGCTCTGAAATACAAAGATGCAGACTACAGCAAAGTAGAGGCTGCATTAAAGACAATTCCGTCCGATTTAAGTTTTTATACAGATGCAAGTGTACGTATTTTAGTGGAAGCACAGAATGCAGTGATTTCAGACCTCGATATTACACATCAGAGCGAAGTTGATGCGATGGCAAAAGCAATCACAGACGCAGTAGCAAATCTGGAAATGAAACCGGGTAAACTTGCGGACAAACCGGACAGCAATGGTAACTGGTATTATCGTGTGGATGGTAAAATCGCAACAAATGTTACAACGGTAGCAAAGAACCAGAACGGCTGGTGGTATGTGAAAAATGGTAAAGTAGATTTCTCTGCAAATACAGTTGCTGCAAATGAAAACGGCATGTGGCTCATCCGTGGCGGTAAAGTAGACTTTTCGGCAGACACCGTAGCGAAAAATGAAGAAGGCTGGTGGCTGATCCGGGGAGGAAAGGTACAGACAGGCATTACAACGGTAGCAAAGAATGAAAACGGCTGGTGGTACATCGGCAAAGACGGTAAAGTAGATTTCTCTGCAAATACAGTTGCCAAAAATGAGAATGGCTGGTGGAAGATTGAAAACGGTAAGGTTAACTTCAATTACACCGGACTGGCTGATAATGAAAACGGCCGTTGGTACATCAAAAATGGAAAAGTTGATTTCAGCTATAATAATATCGCAAAATTTGGTGATACCTGGTATCTGATCCGTGGAGGAAAAGTGCAGACAGGCGTTACAACCGTAGCGAAAAACCAGAATGGCTGGTGGTACATCAAAGACGGCAAAGTTGACTTTGGTTACACCGGCATAGCCAAAAATGAAAACGGCTGGTGGCGTATCGTAAACGGTAAGGTTGATTTTTCTGCAAATACCGTTGCCAAAAATGAGAACGGCTGGTGGTATATCCGCGGCGGTAAAGTTGATTTTGGTTATAACGGTGTAGCGAAAAATGAAAATGGCTGGTGGCGTATTGAAAACGGAAAAGTAAACTTTGGCTTTAACGGTATCGCAAGCAACAGCAATGGCTGGTGGTACATCCGTGACGGTAAGGTTGATTTTTCCTATAACGGAACACTTCATATGCGTGACAGCAATAAGACACTCACCATTAAAAACGGAAAAGTGCTCATGTAATCACAGGTAATAGGTAAAAATCTCCCGGCTTCCAGATGGAAGTCGGGAGATTTTACTTGTTCCGAATTGTATAAAAAGTTGTGGAAAAGGAAGTGAAAATGGCAAGCATTAAAACATCAAAAGACATATAATAAAACATGTAAAGTAGTTCGGATATACAGATATGTGAGCCAGAGGCGGTAATGAGGAAACGTTTTTGGTGGGATAGACAAAGGACATGTATGTTAAAGATGGGGATTAACACACATGCTTTTCGTACTTCATAGAAAGTGTCAGAGCGGAAAAAAGGAAACCTTTGATGAAAAGTGAAACAACCGGTCGAAAAAAGGTATTGATATATTTGAACTATAAATTATGGCAAAGGTAAGGCAGTTGTACCTGCGAATTGAAAAATTAGTATGACTTGTGTTAGACGCGGGGAACATGAAACAGAGGAAAAGAAAACAGATGCACCTGTCTGGCCATTGCTCTTTAGGAAAAAGCTCCTTTTCCATTTTTTTATGATTATATAATGTAGAATTCCCATACCATCTGGCATGGGAATTTTACGCTTTATATATAAATGATGCAGATGTTCACAGCATCATGCAACAAAGGTAATTATGGGGATCATACGAGGAGGAAAATAGTATGAGAAAGAAACTTGTGGTCAAGATGCTCTGCCTAGCTATGGCGGCATCTATGGTTGGAACAATGGTTCCGACAAGTCTGTATCCGATCACTGCAAATGCAACTGAAGTGGAACAGAATACAGACGATGTTCAGGCACAGGCAGAGTTGACTGATGGCATCGATGATGACTGGACATTGGAAAATAAAGTGGGGGACGATGCAGTATGTGAAGTAGAGGGTAGCTGGCTGCATCTCAAATCAGGAGTTAGCAATGGAAATAATCCAGGCTCCAAACCGGCAATGTTTGTTAATCCAACCACATTTGATTTTTCCAAAGATGGATATTTTGATTTTACAATCAAAACAGATGCAACGGAAGCTTCAAACAACCGTTTTGGCGTGTATCTTGGATACAATACCGATTCTGTTGGTATGATGATCGGCTTTGATGCAGGCGGATGGTTCTGGCAGAAATACGGTGCAAGTGGAAGTCCGTGGTATACTGGTGGCAGAATTGCATCACCAACCAGTGGTGAGGAAGTAAATGTACACATTGAGTGGACTGCAGCTAAAAAAGTAACAGTCAAGATTGGTGATACAGTTGCATTCCAGAATGAAGACTTCAGTGAAATCGGTAGTCTGGGCAATAAAATTGCATTCAAATGCGGAAGTTACGGCGGAAATGCGACAGATGTATTTGTAAAGAATATTCACTATACCGGACAGAAGACTGTGGATCAGATCAAGACTTTTGCAGTAAGCGGTAAAGTTGTAGATGCAGAAGGTAAACCGATTGCCAATGCAACAGTTGCAGTTGGAAAACAGAGCATAAAAACAAACGAGGACGGCGTTTACAGCATTAACGTAAAACCGGGTCAGTATCAGCTTAGCGTAATCCGTGATGGATATGTAGGTACAACACAGGATGTTACTGTAGGTGAGCAGGATGTGAATGTTGAAAATATCGTTCTGACACAGGAAGCTCAGCTTGAGACAGAGACACTTTCCACAGAAGATATGGATGTAGTAGTTTCCAAGACATTCCCAAGCGTTGTCAGATACGATATGAAAAAAGGCGATCTGGCTGGTAAAGTGTTCTATGGACAGAGCGAGAAGATCAATACAGTAACGATCAACGGAACAGCTGTAGAGCTGGATGATGCTGATGTAAAAGCTACTTTTGACGGTGCAAAAGCTACTTATGTAATGACAGTCAAAGGTGACAAAATTGATGCAGTGATCACATCTGAACTTGTTGCCAAAGGCAATACACTGGAATTTAACATTACAGATATCAAGAATAATCTGGAGGATACAGTAGATGGAAATCCGATCCAGACAATCGAGATTCCGAACCAGAGCCTTGTTTCTGTAAGAAGTTCACAGAATGGTGCTAACTTCAAAGGTGCTTCTATGTCTTCTAATACCAAGATCAGTGGTGACTACTATCTGGAAATTAAAGACAATACAACACACAACAGAGATTATGCATATGGATTTGTATCCAATGATGAGATGAGTGCCGGATTATGGAGTAATTCCGAGCATGATGGATACACAGCATCAACAACTGTATCCGGAGGATCTCATAATACCCGTGTACAGGCAACCACACAGAAAAAACAGGATTATGTATCTCTGGGACTGAGCAGTTGTGCATGGTATTATCATCGTGTAGTAACAGATTCTCACAACAGATCTTATATGGTAAAAGAGACAGAAATGCCTCGTACAAAAGTAATTATAGCAGGTGATATGAATGAGGATGCACAGATTGACTGGCAGGATGGTGCAGTAGCATACCGTTCTATCATGAACAACCCATATAAGAGTGAAGAAGTTCCGGAGCTGGTAGCATACCGTATCGCCATGAACTTTGGTGGACAGGCACAGAACCCGTTCCTGACAACTCTTGATAATGTAAAGAAAGTAGCATTACATACAGATGGCCTTGGACAGTCCGTACTGTTAAAAGGTTATGCAAATGAAGGTCATGACTCCGCACATCCGGATTATGCTGATATCGGTAAACGTATCGGTGGTGCTGATGACATGAATACTCTGATGACAGAGGGTGCTAAATACGGTGCAAGATTCGGTATCCATGTAAATGCCGGCGAGATGTATCCGGAAGCAAAAGCGTTCAAAGATGACAATGTTCGTCGTGACACAGCAGGTAACCTCCGCTATGGATGGAACTGGCTGGATCAGGCAGTTGGTCTTGACAGTATCTATGATATGGCAACAGGTGAGCGTGAAGGACGTTTTGATGACCTTGAGAAACTGGTAGGAACAAACCTTGATTTCGTATATGTAGATATCTGGGGAAATAATACCGGAAGTAATGATGATGACTCCTGGCAGACACGTAAACTGTCAAAAGAGATCAACAGCAATGGATGGCGTATGGCAAATGAGTGGGGTGTAGCAAACGAGTATGATGCAACATTCCAGCACTGGGCAGCTGACTTAACCTATGGTGGAGCAAACCAGAAAGGTCAGAACAGTGAGGTTATGCGTTTCCTTCGTAACCATCAGAAAGACTCCTGGGTTGCTGATTATCCTTCTTACGGCGGAGCTGCAATGATGCCTCTGCTTGGCGGTTACAACATGAAAGACTTCGAAGGATGGCAGGGACGTAACGATTATGATACATATATCACAAACCTGTTCACACATGATGTAACAACCAAATTTATCCAGCATTACAAAGTAATCAAATGGGTAGATGGAGAACCGGTAAATGCAGGCGGAGCTACAAACTGGACACCGGATATGGAAATCACATTGAAAGATGATGATGGAAATAAACTGGTACTGACAAGAGGTTCTAACGATCCATCTGATGCTGCTTACAGAGAGAGAACCATGACATTAAATGGCAAAGTTGTTGCACAGGGTGCACCTTCTGTTGGTGATCGTCGTGATTCTGATATTCAGGCAGGTAACAAACGTGGTACAGAGAGCTATCTGATTCCGTGGAACTGGGATGCTGAGACTGGTGAGAAAGTAGCATCTGCTGATGAAAAGATGTATCACTGGAATACACAGGGCGGCACAACGACATGGGATGTTCCGGACAGCTGGGCTGGATTAAAGAATGTTAAAGTATACCGTCTGACCGATGAAGGTAAGACAGATGAGCAGACTGTTGATATCGTAAATGGACAGTTGACACTTACAGCAGAAGCTGAGGTACCTTATGTTGTATGCAAAGGTGAGAAAGGCAATATCGCTGTAACATGGAGCCAGGGAATGCATATCGTAGATGCCGGATTTAACGGTGGAGCAGCTTCTCTTGCTACAAACTGGACAAAAGTTGGTGATGGAACAGCTGAGATCGCTAAGAGTCAGTACAGCAATCCTATGCTGAAACTGAGCGGTGATGTAGCTATGACACAGGAACTGACAGATCTGAAACCGGGTCAGCAGTACGCAGTACTTGTAGGTGTGGACAACAGAAGTGATTGTAAAGCATCTATGACCGTAAAAAGCGGAGATGAAGTTCTGGCAACAAATTATACAGAGCGTTCTATCGCAAAGAACTTTGTAAAAGCATATACACACAGTAATTCCAGTGCAACCGTTGACGGAAGCAGCTATTTCCAGAATATGTATGTATACTTTACAGCACCAAAGAGCGGAAAAGTAACCGTGACACTTGCAAAAACAGCTGGCGAGGGAGAGGCTTACTTTGATGATGTTCGTGTTGTAGAGAATGATGCAAATTATATTACAACAGATAAAGACGGCAAATTCGTTAGATTCGAGCAGGATTTCGAGAATAATGTACAGGGAATTTACCCATTCGTTATCAGCGGAATTGAAGGCGTAGAAGATAACAGAATCCATCTGTCTGAGCTTCATGGACCATATACCCAGGCAGGCTGGGATGTTAAGAAGATGGATGATGTTCTGGACGGAAACTGGTCAGTTAAGATCAATGGTCTGACTCAGAGACAGACGCTTGCATACCAGACAATTCCTCAGAACTTCCGTTTCGAGCCAGGTGTAAAATATCGTGTAAGCTTTGATTACCAGGCAGGTAGTGATGGAACATACGGCGTTGTAGTAGGCAGCGGCGAGTTCTCAGAAGCAACAGAAGTTGATACACTGAACAAACACATGGGCAAAAACAAAGACGGACATTATGTCTGTGAGATCACAGGTGACCTTTCCGGACAGACATGGTTTGGTATTTACTCAACAGGTAAAGCACCAGATCTGCAGGGATCCCAGGGAAGCGCACAGAACTTCGGCGGATATAAAGAGCTTGTTCTTGATAACCTTGTAATTGAGCGTGTAGATGAGAAAATTACAGCAAAATCCTTAAAGAAACTGATTGAAAAAGCAACAGATCTGGATGAAGAGAAATATGCAGAGGCTGATTGGAAGACACTGTCAGAAGCAATTGACGATGCAAATGTTGCATTAAACAGAGACAACACTTCTTCCGAAGAAATCGAAGCATGCTATCGTCATTTGAATGCAGTATTAGAGTATCTGTCAACTCGTGAGGTTACTGTAAATGCAGGTGAAGAATTTGACATTCCGGTTGCAGGCGTAAAAGTAACAGCAGGAAGCCAGGACAATGGTACACACTATGGTTCTAACTTCGGTAATCCGGCATATGCAATTGACGGTGATACCAATACGCACTGGATGACAGACTTTGATGGATTTAGCTCCGCAATCAAAAACAGAGAATGCTGGATTGATTTCGAATTCCCGGAGGCACATACAGTAGACGGACTTCGTTATTTACCGGGACCGAATATGGGCGGATACCTTACAACAATCACAAAATTCGAGCTTTCTGTAAAAACAGCTGGTTCTGATGAGTATCAGTTAGTTCAGGAAGGAAGCTGGGAGAACTCCTCCGGATGGAAGATCACAGAGTTTGAGCCGGTAGAGAATGTAACAAACGTAAGATTACTTGCAACAGAAGCAAAATCTACCAACTGGTGGGCAGTTGCATCTGAGATCCGCGTTATGAGTAAAGTAGAAAACGGAAATACCGGTGGTGGTGATGAAAACACGATCGATAAATCCAGTCTGGAAACACAGATTGCAACTGCAAACAAACTTCTCTCCAGAGAGAAACAATACTCTGTAAAATCCTGGAAGACATTTGCAGCTAAACTGAAAGCAGCAGAAGATGTTATGGCGAATGCCGATGCGACTCAGTATGATGTAAAACTGGCACTTGCAAATCTGAAAGACGCTATGAGCGGATTACAGATGAAAGATGGTCTGGCAGATGTGAAAAATGAGGATGGCAACTGGTACTACTACAAGAATGGCAAGATTGCAACTGATGTAACAACCGTAGCAAAGAACGTAAATGGCTGGTTCTATGTAAAAGACGGTAAAGTTGATTTCAAAGCAAATACCGTAGCAAAGAATGAAAACGGCTGGTGGAAGATCACAGACGGCAGAGTTGATTTCAAAGCAAACACCGTAGCAAAGAATGAGAACGGCTGGTGGAAGATCACAAACGGTAAGGTAGACTTCGGCTACACAGGAATTGCAAAGAACGAAAACGGCTGGTGGAGAATCGTCAATGGTAAAGTTGATTTCAACTGCAATAGTGTTGAGAAAAACGAGAACGGCTGGTGGTACATCCGCGGCGGTAAAGTAGACTTTGGTTACACTGGAGTTGCAAAAAACAAAAACGGCTGGTGGAGAATCGTCAATGGTAAAGTTGATTTCAATTGCAACAGCATTGAGAAAAACGAAAACGGCTGGTGGTATATCCGCAATGGTAAAGTAGACTTCTCCTACACAGGTGTAGCAAAGAACCAGAACGGCTGGTGGAGAGTTGAAAACGGTAAAGTAAACTTCAACTATAACGGAATCGCTAAAAATGAAAATGGCTGGTGGTACATCCGTAATGGTAAAGTAGACTTCTCTTACAATGGCGGAACACACAACGTTGTTAACGGTAAAGTTCAGAAATAATAACTTCTGAAGCGGTTTGTAATAACGGAAAGTGAAGAAGTGGGGCGCTGTAACGCAGATAATATATCTGCGGAGCAGTGCTCCATTTTTTTGTGTTCTGAATTGTGTAAAAAGAGACAGTAAGAAGGTTGAAAATACCAAGTTTTTGATGCATGAAAACGATATAATGAGGCTAAAACACAGTGAGAAGGTAGCACAAAACAGGGGTATTTCATATGAAAAAAGGAAAGAAAAAGCAATGGCTGATTGTACTGGTTCTGACAGTAGCAGTGATTGCTATAATCTGTGTCGGAGGATGGAAACATGCACAGAAGACGGCATTTTCACTGACAATTAACGGGACTCAGATCAGTAAAGAAGAGTACATTCAATGCATGAATCTGGTGCAGTACAACACGATGGTAACCCTTCGTTCGGAGAAGCATGATGTTTCAGAAGATGAACTTTGGACGACGACTTATAAAAACGGAAAAACCGGATATGAATATCTGGCGCAGCAGACAGTTGAACAGTTGAAATATATGCATGCAGTATATGATATCGCAAAAGACAAAGGCTATATTAAAGATGCGACCTATGAGGGGATGCTGAACCGTATGGAGCAGGAAAATCAGTCACGAAGTGAGAAAATCGAAAAAGGTGAGACTGTCTATGGATTGAAAGAATATTCCACAGAAATGTATCAGGATTATGAACTGAATTATCTTCAGGAAACATATATGAATGATAAATCAAATGAAGATATGAATTTTACCGAGGAGGAAATTCAGAAACATTATGATAATGATGACTGGTTTGTCGGAGAAGAAGCCAGAGAGGTGGATCTGTCAGAAGCGCGTGCAGCAGTCATTGATGAATTGCGTCGTGCAAAATATGAGGAAATGACAGAAGAAAAAGCAAAGGTTGCTGAAGTGGACGGAGATATGGATGCTTTATCTCAGTTTACTTTGAAACAACTGTAATCAATTGGACTATGGGGGATTTGGTATAAAAAAATTATATCCGGTGATTACAGTCATACAATTAGGAGGAGAAGAAACATGAGAAAAAAATGGGCGAGCAGATTACTTGCAATGATGCTGACCGGTGTTACGGTAGTAAGCATGATGCCGGCAAACATCGCACATGCAGAAGAAGCTGACGGACAGCAGGGGACTACATATTATGTAAGTTCTCGGAATGGTGATGATGCCAATGATGGAACATCGGAGAAAAAAGCATTTAAAACGCTGGATAAAATTAATGAGATTACGTTAGGACCGGGAGATAAAGTACTTTTGGAGAAGGGATCTGTATTTACAGATCAGTACCTTCATGTACAGGGAAGCGGAAGTGCAGAAGCACCGATAGAGATTTCTACTTATGGTGAAGGCAACAGACCACGAATTGATGCCAATGGCACCGGTGTATGGTATCAGGATTATGGAAATCATCTGGATAATACAGGACATAAATGGCAGGGAAATGTTTCTTCAACCATTTTGCTGAAAGATGTAGAATACATAGAGATCAGAGGTCTGGAGCTGACAAATGACAGAGAGACCAGTAAAGTAGACGATGGACTAAAATATAACGACGCAAATGTTATGGATCGTACCGGTGTGGCTGGTGTAGCGAAGGATAAAGGTACGGTAGATCATATTGTTCTGGATGATCTGTATGTTCATGATGTAGACGGCAATGTTATCAACAAACATATGGCAAATGGTGGTATTTATTTTATTGTAGAGAAACCAACAGATGAGAATGCTACCGGCGCTTCCAAATTCAATGATCTGACAATTGAAAACTGTAGCGTTGTAACAACAAACCGCTGGGGTATCGCAGCAGCTTATACCTATGCATGGGCACAGCTTAACAGTGCACATTTGAATGAAGCAGCATTGGAAAAATATGCTTCCAGTAATGTGACAATTCAGAACAATTACATTAAAGCTGCCGGTGGTGATGCAATCACAACCATGTATGTAGATCAGCCACTGGTTCAGTACAATGTGGCTGAGGATTGTTCCCGTCAGATGAATCCGACAGATTATCCAAGTGGCTGGCAGCGTGTAGCAGCCGGAATCTGGCCTTGGAAATGTAAAGATTCTGTGTTCCAGTATAATGAATGTTATAATAATCAGTATGCTTATCATGGTAATGGCGATGGTCAGGCATGGGATGCAGACTGGACAGACGGAACACTCTATCAGTACAATTACAGTCACGGAAACTCCCGTGGAGCAATCATGTTCTGTGGAGCAGAGGCTGTGAATACAACATTCCGTTATAATATCAGTGAGAACGAGTTGACAGGTCCGTTAGATTTACCAGGCAATCCGGATGCTCATATTTATAACAATACATTCTATATGAATGAGAATATTAAGAGTATTTTTGACCGTACCGGTGGAAATGCAGTGCTCGAGAATAATATTTTCTATTATGGTGGCTCAACGCCGTTAAATCAGAACTGGTATCCGGGCGGAACACTTCAGTATGACAATAACCTGTACTATAACTTTGCAAATACACCAAGCGGAGATAAGAATGCCGTTGTTGTAAATGCAGGTACAAAAGTTCTGGAAGATGCAGGATCCGGTCCGTCTTCAAATACATCAGGTATTGCTTATATCAAAGAGAATGCATCTGTATTTGACGGTTATAAACTGGCAGAAGATTCGCCGGCAATTAATGCAGGTAAAGTGATCACAGACAACAACGGATATGATCCGGAGCATGATTTCTTCGGACATGCACTGACAGATATCCCGGAGATTGGAGCAGCAGAAAGTGATTATGTAACAGTAACTGCTACTTCCAATGTATATAATGTGGCAAATGATCAGATCAGTGGTCTGGCAAAACATACAACAGTCAAAGAATTACTGAAGAATCTTAATATAGACAGCAGTACACAGGTTACAGTAAAATCCGGTGACAAAGTTTTAGCTGAAAATGATGTAGTAAACGGTGGATGCACAGTAACAATTTCCTATGGCGAGAAATCCAAAACATATACGATTGTAGCAAGTTCTGACTGTGAATTAAAATCTACTGTATACATGATGACAGGAACAACAATTAAGATTCCGTCTACCGAGAAGAATCCGGCAACTGTCAGCGAAGTAAAACAGAATGTAAAAACAAGCAGTACCGCAACCGTAAGCGTGATTTCTGATGATAAAGTACTGGCAAACACAGATACAATTGCGGATGGAATGACACTTCGTATTACGGCAGAAGATGGTACAACAAGCGATTACGTTATTGCCGTAAAGAATAATTATAACTGGGTTGGTGATTATGTTAACGCACAGCAGGGTAATGTGTGGTTTGGACAGATCAAAAATAACAGTGCAGATACATGGAATAATATGACATCCTATGATCCGGACTGGCCAAACTGGCAGGTAAATACTTATTATGGACCGGGCGTGGATGCCCCAAGTCATGCAGAGGCAGCAAAAAATAATACAAACTCTTATCATGGTCTGCTTTCTGCACCGCCAAAATCAGACATTTATACTGCAATGGCATACCGTGTACCAAAGAGCGGCGTGATTTCTTTTAATATCAGAAATGATGAACCGTATCTGCGTCAGAACGGAAACTCCGGTGGAAGCACAACACTGACTCTGATGCATAATGATACCGAGTTACAGAGCGTAACACTTTCTGAAAGTAAAAAGAAAGGTGAATGGAAATCTATCGATGCGCTGGAAGTAAAAGCCGGTGATTATATCCGCGTGGTTGCAAAATCAAATGGGAATCCATCAAGACCATCTGCTCATATCACTCCGATTATCTCCTATGTAGATGAAGCAGTAGCAGATACAACAGCACCGGAGGCACCAGACTGTGCAGCTCCGGAAGAAGTGGCAGAAACAAGTGCAACAATCAGTTGGGAAGAAGCTCTGGATAACGTAGCAGTTGTTGGTTACAATGTATATGTAAACGGTGAAAAAGTAAATGATGAACTGATCACAGATACTTCCTATACTTTAACAGGTCTGACAGATAATACAGAGTATACGGTAACAGTTACCGCTGTAGATGCAGCAGAAAATGAATCTGAGGCATCAGTGGCAGTTACCTTTACAACTGCAGAGGCAGACAGAGAAGCTCCGAGTGCACCGGCGAACGTTGCGGCAGCAGATATTACCAGAGCCGGCGCAGCAATCAGCTGGAAAGCATCTACCGACAACGTAGGTGTAACAGGATATGATGTATATGTAAATGGCAAGAAAGACAACGATGCACTGGTAAAAGACACGGCATATGAACTTAGCGATCTGAAGCAGGATGCTTCTTATAAAGTAGAAGTTTACGCACTGGATGCAAAAGGCAATCGTTCTGAGGCAGGAAGTGTGACATTCAAGACATTAAAAGCATATGCAGACGGATTATCTGATACAAGAGATGCAGACGGCAACTGGTATTACTACAAAAATGACAAAGTTGATACTGGCGTTACAACTGTTGCAAAGAACAAAAACGGCTGGTGGTATGTAAAGAACGGTAAAGTAGATTTTGGCTATACCGGAATTGCAAAAAATGAGAACGGCTGGTGGCGCATTGTCAATGGAAAAGTTGACTTTAACTGCAACAGTGTAGAGAAAAACGAAAACGGCTGGTGGTACATCCGCGGAGGAAAAGTAAACTTTGGTTATACAGGAATCGCAAAAAATGCCAACGGCTGGTGGAGAATCGTCAACGGAAAAGTTGATTTCAACTGCAACAGTGTAGAGAAAAATGAAAACGGCTGGTGGTACATCCGCGGAGGAAAAGTGGACTTTGGTTACACAGGAATCGCAAAAAATGCCAACGGCTGGTGGAGAATCGTCAACGGAAAAGTTGACTTTAATTGCAACAGTGTAGAGAAAAATGAAAACGGCTGGTGGTATATCCGTAATGGAAAAGTAGATTTCTCCTACACAGGAGTAGCAAAGAATGCCAACGGCTGGTGGAGAATCGAAAACGGAAAAGTAAACTTCAATTACAATGGACTTGCCCAGAATGAAAATGGCTGGTGGTACATTAAGAATGGTAAAGTGGACTTCTCCAATCGCGATGACATCAGAATCAATGGAAAAATTTATAAAGTGTTCAATTAGTAAATAACCGATATAGAATTACCCCATAGTGTACTGATTGAAAACAGAAGCGGCTTTCGAAAGAGAGCCGCTTCTGTTGTGCCTGAATCAAGTCGAACGTACGTGAGACTTGGTGCGTGATTCTGGTCAGCGTAAGCTGACATATTCTTCTCAGAATCACCGCACTTTACAAAATATTGCAGATTATAGGTATCGTTGATAAAGATATCTGATCATTCTGCATGTGTGTTAGCTGTAATAGTTTTTAATATAGGATTTCCGGTAGCTGGAAGGAGATTCCCCGATCACTGTCATAAACAGTTTGGAATAATGCTGGGAATCTTTCAAACCAACCATCTGAGCAATTTCCGTCAGTGATTTATCCGTATCCTGCATCAGATCAATGGATTTATTGATTCGGTAGATATTGATGTAGTTGGACAGGGTGACTGTCATATATTTTTTGAACAGGCTGCTCAGATAACGGACGGAAATCTGAAGTTCCTTTGCGATGTCCTCCTGAAGAATCTTGTGCATATAGTTTTTGTGGATGTAATCCAGAGTGTATGCCACATAGCTGTTTTGCAGGTTCGGATCAGTAAAATCGTGATTCGGCCGCTTTTTGTCCAGAATATGAAGCATGATGCTCATAATGGATATGTTGATATTTGCGGCAGTAAATAAACTGACTGCGGAAGAGTGCAGCGAAATGATTTTATTTACACAGTCATCCAGCACCTGATCAGATTTCTGACGATAGTAGGTCTGACAGTGGAAATGGATCGCATGCATCATACCGATGGGATAAATGCCGTCATCACTCAGGATAATTTTTGCAAATGTATCCGGTCGGAAATGAATCTGCTGATATTCGCAGTCACCACTGTCATCCACGCGGAACGAATGGATGACATTTGGCAGGATCATAATGAAATCGCCTTCCGTACAATGGATGGATTCAGAAGCAATATCCATATGGCAGCTTCCGGAAACGATCCGATAAATTTCGATTGTTGTATGAATGTGAAAACCAAACTGATAGCCGGCTTTCTGCTTTTGAATAAGTGCGCCTGTCAGAACGTCATTTGACAGAGACAGCGCCAACTGTTCCCGTGTATTTTGATTTGCCATAGTATCGCTCCTTATATCATTGCGTTATTACGATTTGTTGTGCCCCTATTATAGCAGAACTTGTAAAAAAGAGATACTGTTTATTATCAAAACAATTAGACCATATCTGTGTTTGAATCTGTTGAAACAGAGAAATACAGGTGAAAATCATGAGAATGCAGATGCCAATATGCAAATTTTCTACACAATTCCCAAAAAAGGATATAGATCAGAAAGAAAAAAATCTTGCAAGATGCATAAAGTTCGATTATAATAGTAACGTTGCAAGGGGAGAATGTAGTTTCTCCGTTTTTTTTTGGAATATAGATAGTATAAATTTTTAGGAGGGAAAGTTAGTATGAAAAACTTAAATCGCTGGGTATATGCGATCATCGGTGTTATCACTCTGCTTCTCGCAGGTCTGGTGTACGCATGGTCCGTTATGTCCAAATCTATTGGTGCATCCCGTCCGGACTGGACAGCAGCACAGTTATCTATGACATTTACCATGGTTATGGCATTTTTCTGTATTGGATGTCTGATTGCCGGTATGATGGCAAAAAAAGTCAGCCCGAAGATCTACATCATTCTTTCAGGAATTTTATTTTTAGCAGGATTTATGATCGCTTCCACCACAGGCACTTCACCGGCTACCCTGTATCTTGGATTCGGTGTTTTGTGTGGTCTTGGCGCAGGATTTGCATATAACGCAGTTATGAGTACCATGTCTTTATGGTTCCCGGACAAACAGGGTCTGATCTCAGGTATTCTTCTGATGGGATTTGGCCTGAGCAGCTTTATCGTTGGTAAAGTATTTGCAGCCGTTACACCGTCTGATGGAACTGACAAATGGCAGGCAACATTCCGCATTCTCGGTATCATTATCGTAATTGTAATGGTAATCTGCAGCTTCTTCTTCGTAAAGCCGGAAGCTGGTTACAATCCTGGTGGTGCATCTGCGCAGAAAAAAGCAGTCCGTGAGCCGGCCTGTGAAGTAAACACAGGAAAAATGGCGACAATGCCGACATTCTGGTTCTACTATATCTGGGCTATTCTGGTAAGTGCTGCAGGTCTTGCACTGGTTTCTCAGGCAAGTGGTATCGCAAGCCAGGTTGGAACTACTGTATCTGATGGAAACATTGCTACTGTTGTAGGTCTGATCTCTATTTTCAACGGTATCGGACGTGTAATCTTTGGTGGATTATTTGATAAAAAAGGTCACAGATTTACAATGATCCTTGATATGGTCATTTTTATCGTTGCTGCCCTGATTCTTGTACTTGCTCTGATGAGCGGAAACTTTGCATTCATCGTGATCGGTTTCGTTGTAGGCGGACTTGCTTATGGTGGAGTTACACCGACAAACTCTGCGATCATCAGTGATTTCTTCGGACGCGAAAACTATTCTATGAACTTCTCACTGATCAATACAAACCTGCTGATCGCATCTTTTGCTTCTACTATCGCAGGTAAACTGTATGATGCAAGCGGATCTTTCATGACAACAATCTTCATGATGATCATCGTAACGGTTCTTGGTTTTGTTGTATCCTTCGGAGTACGCAGACCGAAAGCAAAATAAATAATAGAATATCAGATCATAAAAAATTAAGAAAGTGGAATAGTCCTTTTGTGGGACTGCCACTTTCTTTTTTTTATAAAATGAGTTACAATGGGCGAAGTCAGAAAAGAATCATCGGTAAAGGGTGATAAAAATGGATGAATGTAAGGAATGTTACAGAAAATAACAGATGTGACAGGGAAAACATTGAAATCCACAATAAGATAGATAACAGAAGCAGATAGTACAGAAGGAATGTGAAAGATATGAAGATAGTTTTTTTAGATGATAATTCAATTGGAACGGACATTGATCTCAGTGGATTTGAGTCTCTGGGTGAAGTTGTTCGTTACGGAAGCAGTAAGCCGGAGGAGGTTCCAGAGCGTGTGAAGGATGCGGATGTGGTTATCATCAACAAGATGGAGATCAACGAGCGGACCATCGGAACGGCAGAAAAGCTGAAACTTGTGTGCGTGACTGCTACAGGTACCAATAATTTGGACAAGGAGTTCCTGGCAAAAAGGAATATTGCGTGGAGAAATGTGGCAGGCTATTCTACAGAGTGTGTGGCGCAGCATACGTTTGCGTTACTGTTCTATTTGTTGGAGAAAATGCCCTATTATGACAATTATGTTAAATCAGAGAAGTATGTAAATGATGCTATGTTTACACATTTTGCAAATCATTTTCATGAACTTTGCGGTATGACATGGGGCATCATTGGTCTGGGAGTCATCGGCAGACGGGTGGCAGATCTGGCAAAGGCTTTTGGCTGCCATGTGATCTATTATTCTACTTCCGGAAACCATACGGAGGATGGCTACGAGCGCGTGGATTTTGATACCTTGCTTAAGACATCTGATATCGTGTCCGTACATGCGCCGCTGACAGAGCAGACGGAACAGCTGATGAATGCAGCTGCATTTTCAAAAATGAAAAACAGTGCGATTTTTATCAACGTGGGACGCGGACCAATCGTGGTGGAAGCGGATCTGGCAGATGCGCTGGAACAGGGTGAGATCGCGGCAGCAGGCCTGGATGTACTGAGCGCGGAGCCGATGCGTGAGGACAATCCACTGCGTTGCATCAAGGATAGCGAGAAACTTGTGATCACGCCGCATATCGCATGGGCGGCGGTGGAGACGCGCAAGCGTCTGATGGACATTATTTTACAGCAGGTGAAGGAGTTCTTTTATGAAAAATAAAAAACTACTGGCGAAGCTGATTTTTGTGGTGATCCTGCTTCTGATCATCTGGTATACATTCAAGGATTCGGCAGCGGATATCGTAGAACAGCTTGGAAAAACGTCGTTGGCAGTATTGGTTGCCATTATGGCGGCAACCGTGATCTATCATTTATTTGAGGCATGGATCACCTATTCACTGGCGCGCAGATATAATCCAAAATTCAAGTTCCGGGAAGCCGTTTACTGTGCTTTTAACTGCTCTTTTTATCGTTTGTCTACACTGGGAAGTGGCTCTGGTGTGGCAGCAATCGTGTATCTTGGTAAAAAGGGCGTTGGCTATTCGGAAGCAACCGGACTTTATATGATTCAGTACATGGTGCACAAAGTCAGTGTGGCGCTGTTTAGCGGATTGTTATTTGTTCTTAATTGGAAGGTAATGTCTGTGAATTATAGAGGATATGGTGTGTATCTGGGACTTGCTTATGCGTTGACTGCGATTATCAGTATTGCATTGGTTATTTTTGCGGTATCCGCGAAATCTCATCAGCTGATCTTGTGGATCGTGCGTAAGTTCAACAAAAGCGGAAAACTGACTCCGGTACTGACAAAACTGGAGCAGAGCTGTGATATCATGGAAAAATCTACTTCAAAATTATTGAAGGATGTACCGTCACTGATTTTCATGGTGTTGAAAAATTTGGCAAAACTGTGTTTCTGGTATAGTATTCCGTTTTTAATCCTGTTTGGAACAAATGAGATTTCCCTGCTGGATTCGCTGTCGATCACATCGCTGTCTGTTATGGCGGCTGCTGTAATCCCGACACCGGCAGGAGTTGGAGCGGTGGAACTGATCATGACGAACCTTTTTGCCGTGTTGGTTGGTGTGCATAAAGCTGGTGCGATCACAGTCCTTTACCGTGTGGCAACCTTTATTTTCCCGTTTGTAGTTGGCGGCGTGCTGATTGTGATTAGTAAGTTTCTGCATCGGCATAAATAAGTAAAAAATTAGCTATTGCATTTGAAAAAAGTATGTGCTATCATATGTGCAGAAAAAGCAAAGAGATCTTCAGGGCAGGGTGATCTGAACCGAATGTAATTCGAAGCAGAGAGTCCCGACCGGCGGTATAGCCCGCGAGCGTGAAAGCGTTGATCTGGTGATTCTGATAAGCAGAAGATTCCAGAGCCGACAGTATAGTCTGGATGAAAGAAGAACAAGCGAAAATAAATACTTAAATGAGACAGAAAAAACAAATGTTTTGAAGTCCATTTAACAAAAAAGATTTTCACTCCCTGAGATTTATTTCTCAGGGATTTTCTTTTACCATAAATTTTTGATCTGAAAAAATTCGGAGTCGGGATGTGCATGTTGCATAAAACTAACAAAAACATCAGACGATGAAAAACAGACAAATCAGGGAATGCAAAGATTTATGGAAGCAGAAAATCCCTGGAAGCTTGAAGGGAGTGATTTTTTTATGCAGGAAAAAGAAGAATATATGAGACGGGCGTTGGAGCTGGCGCGAAAGGGAGAAGGTCATACATCACCGAATCCGATGGTTGGCTGCGTGGTAGTAAAGGACGGACGGATCATCAGTGAGGGGTATCACGAGAAATACGGAGAGTTTCATGCGGAGCGAAATGCATTGACGAGATGTACTGAGGACACCACAGGAGCGGATCTGTATGTGACATTGGAGCCGTGTTGTCATCAGGGAAAAACCCCACCGTGTACGGACATTATCATTGAGAAAAAGATCGCCCGGGTGTTTGTGGGAAGTATGGATTCCAATCCGCTGGTAGCAGGAAAAGGTGTACAGATTCTGAGAGACCATGGCATTTATGTAGAAACCGGAATTCTGGAAGAGGAATGCCTGAAATTAAACGAAGTATTTTATCATTACATCACGGCAAAAACACCATTTGTAGTTATGAAATATGCCATGACGCTGGATGGAAAAATCGCCTGTGCCACCGGAGATTCCAAGTGGGTGACCGGTGAAATCGCCAGAGCTCAGGTGCATCGAATGCGTGGACGTTATCGGGGCATTATGGTAGGAATCGGAACGGTGCTGGCGGATGATCCGATGCTGAACTGCCGCGTGGAAGGCGGTGTGGATCCGGTGAGAATCATCTGTGATTCCAATCTGCACATTCCGCTGGAAAGTCAGATCGTGAAAACTGCATCAGAAATAGAGACAATCGTGGCCTGCAGTCAGGAAGCGCTGGAAGCGGAACGGAAGCAGGAAAAAATCAGGAAGTTAAAAGAGGCAGGAATTCAACTGATCGGAACGGAAGGCGCACATGGAGTCAATCTGGTGGAACTGATGAAAAAACTTGGTGAGCAGAACATCGACAGTATTTTACTGGAAGGCGGCGGAACATTAAATGCGTCCGCACTGGAAGATGGCATTGTAAATAAAGTATATGCCTACATAGCAGGAAAGCTCATCGGCGGCATGGATGCCCGCTCTCCTGTAGAGGGAATGGGAATCGACCGAATGGCAGATGCGATCACATTGAAAGATATGGAAATAGAACGGCTGGGCGATGATTTCTGTATCGTGGGATATGTAAAATAATTACTCTGTTATAAATCATAATATTTACAAAATTGAAAGTTAACTTGAAAAGAGGCGATCATATATGTTTACAGGATTAGTTGAAGAAGTGGGAACCATTCAGAATGTACGACGCGGCGCCCGGTCCTGTGTACTGACCATCGGTTGTAAAAAAGTGCTGGAAGGAAGTCAGATTGGAGACAGTATTGCGGTCAACGGTGTGTGTCTGACCGTGACGAGCATGGGTGGTAGTTATTACACTGCAGATGTCATGGCAGAGACCATGAACCGCAGTTCTCTGGGGCAGTTAAGTACCGGGGCAAGTGTGAATCTGGAACGGGCAATGCCGGCAAATGGCAGATTTGGCGGACATATCGTATCAGGACATATCGATGGTACCGGAACGGTGCAGAGCATTGAGCCGGATGACAACGCGATCTGGTACACCATCGCGGCAAAGCCGAATCTGCTTCGCTACATCGTAGAAAAAGGCTCCATTACGATAGATGGTATCAGCCTGACAGTGGCTTATGTGGATGAACATTGTTTTAAAGTGTCCATCATCCCGCATACACAGCAGGTAACTGCGTTACACGACAGAGGCGTTGGAGACATCGTTAATCTGGAATGCGATATTATTGGAAAATATGTGGAAAAACTGTTGCAGCCGGCAGCGGCAGAAGAAGCGATGGAAACAAAAAAAGAAAGTGGAATCACGGAAGACTTTTTGAAAAAATATGGATTCTAAATTTGCAGAAATCAGAGATACGATAAGCAAATAAGGAAAAAATTATAGAAAAATGATAAAAACCTGAATGAAGATTAAGGAAAACCTGGGAGGATAAAAAGATGGCAAAAGAAATTGGAACCATAGAAGAAGCATTACAGGATCTGAGAGATGGAAAAGTAATTCTGGTAATTGATGATCCGGAAAGAGAAAACGAGGGCGATCTGATCTGTGCAGCTGAATTTGCAACACAGGAAAATGTAAATTTTATGGCATGTGAAGCAAAGGGCCTGATCTGTATGCCGATGAGCGGTGAACTCTGTGATAAACTTGGCCTGGATCAGATGGTAAATGTAAATACAGATAACCACTGCACTGCATTTACTGTATCGATTGACCATGTGGACACCACAACCGGTATTTCCGCCGCAGAGCGTTCTTACACAGCATTGAAATGTGTAGAGGATGGCGCAAGACCGGCAGACTTCCGCAGACCGGGTCATATGTTCCCGCTGCGTGCAAAAGAAGGCGGCGTACTGGTGCGTGACGGTCATACAGAAGCAACCGTGGATCTGGCAAAACTGGCTGGTTTGAAAACGTGTGGACTCTGCTGTGAGATCATGCGTGAGGACGGAACCATGATGCGTACCACAGAGCTGTTACAGTTTGCCCAAAAACATAATCTGACTGTTATTACGATTGCTGATATCATTGAATATCGTCTGCAGCATGAGAGCCTGATCCGCCGTGAGGCAGATGCAAAACTTCCGACAAAATATGGCAACTTCGAAATTTACGGTTATGAAAATATTTTAAACGGAGATCATCATGTAGCACTTGTTATGGGTGATGTGACAGACGGAGAACCGGTACTTTGCCGGGTACACTCTGAATGCCTGACCGGAGATGTGTTTGGTTCCAGCCGTTGCGACTGTGGTGAACAGTTAGATGCAGCCATGAAAGCCATTGCAAAAGAGGGCAGAGGTGTGCTGCTGTATCTGCGTCAGGAAGGTCGTGGCATTGGTCTGATCAACAAGTTAAAAGCATATGAACTGCAGGAACAGGGGTATGACACCGTAGAAGCAAATATCAAACTTGGTTTCCCGGCAGATATGCGTGAGTACGGCGTGGGAGCACAGATCCTGCGTGACATCGGAGCAAAACGTCTGCGTCTGCTGACAAACAACCCAACCAAGATCACAGGGCTTGCAGGATATGGCATTACCATTGAGGAGCGTGTGCCGATCCAGATTAAAGCACAGAAGTTTGACTATTTTTACCTGAAAACCAAACAGGAAAAAATGGATCACATGACAGACTATGAATAGTTGCAATGAAATTAAAAAATCAGGAGGATAAGAAAATGAGAGTTTTAGAAGGAAATGTAGTAGCAGAGGGCATTAAAATCGGTATTGTAGCAGCACGTTTTAACGAGTTTATCGTATCAAAACTGGTTGGCGGTGCACAGGATGCCTGCGTACGTCACGGTGTAAAAGATGAGGATATCGATCTGGCATGGGTTCCGGGTGCATTTGAGATTCCGATCGTTGCAAAGAAAATGGCAGCTTCCGGAAAATACGATGCAGTACTTTGCTTAGGCGCTGTTATCAAAGGTTCTACAAGCCATTATGATTATGTATGTGCTGAGGTAAGCAAAGGAACAGCAATGGTGGGCCTTGAGACCGGCGTACCGACACTGTTTGGTATACTGACTACTGACAATATCGAGCAGGCTATCGAGCGTGCAGGTACAAAGGCCGGAAACAAAGGTTATGATGTAGCTTGCTCCGCTATTGAGATGGTAAATCTGATGAAAAACATCTAATTAAATAACTGAATTACATCTAAATAACGGAATTACATCTGCGGCGGTCGACACGATTGCCGCAGTTTTTTGTGCAATTTCTTCAGCGGGTATTTTTAAATCCGGAATACATACCACCGGGATATCCGCAGTGGATGCAGCTAAAATACCGTTTTCGGAGTCTTCCAGAACCAGTGCGTGTTCCGGACTGATATCTGCCTGCTGACAGGCAGCAAGAAAAATATCCGGGTTCGGTTTGGAACGCGGTACCTGATCGCCACCGATGACAAAAGCAAAGTATTTATCGAGTTTTGCCAGGTGAAGATATTCAGCAACAATGTCATGCTTTGTGGAAGATGCCACGCAGCATGGAATATCGTTGGCTGCAAACCATGCGAGAAGTTCCGGGATCCCTGGTTTCACCGGCGGTCCATCGCGGCGGATTTTTTCTGTGACAAGTGTACGGCATTTCTGACTGATCTCTTCTGCCGGGTAATCGTTCCCGTAAAGTCTGTGCAGAATATCCAGTAATTGTTGTCCGCAGGTTCCGATGGTGTGGATGTAATCGTCTTTTTGCTGCGTATAGCCGTATTCTTTCATGACGCTATCTTTGGTCGTCATAAATAGGCGTTCAGTGTCAAAAATCAGACCGTCCATGTCAAAAATTGCAAGTGCGGGTATTGTTAAAGTTGAAGTCATAATTTTGCCTTTCTTCTAAGCGGAATAATGTTTCGATTATAAATCAGTATACAGGAAATGAGCCTGAAAGAAAATGATAAATCACTTCTATCAGGCTCATTTCTGATATTTTTTTGTTCAGTTCACCCGCGCCCATTCGCAAAACGCCCGTTCCGGGCTTTTCCGTAGCTTCGCTACTAATTTTGCTCATGAAAGCTGGCGCTCCCTGCATGTCTCTGCCAGTGCTTCGGGCTTTATGCAAGCATAAGCCCGGAAGCACTTTACCAGGACATGCGTGAACTGTTTAAACGCTTTCAAATTCGTCGATGATCTCCTGTGATGGCGGAGCGGTCAGCAGGCTGACGATTACGATGGCAGCTGCGGAGCACAGGAATGCAGGCAACAGTTCGTAAATACCAAGCAGTCCGCCGTGCGGTGCGATCAGGAATTTCCAGATAAATACCATGGCACCACCGACGATCATTCCGGTCAGGGCACCGTTTCGGTTGGAACGTTTCCAGAACAGTGCAAACAGCATAACGGCACCGAAGGTCGCTCCAAATCCGGCCCATGCGAAGGATACGATACGGAATACGGAGCTGTCCGGGTTACGGGCCAGAAATACACTGATGGCTGCAATGACCAGAACAGTAATACGTGCCATCAACATGGACTGTTTTTTTGTGCATTTAATTCCGAAGCAATCCTGCAGCAGGTTTTCTGAAATACTGGAAGAGGCTGCCAGAAGCTGGGAGTCGGAAGTGGACATGGTACTTGCAAGGATACCGGCAAGGATCAGACCTGCCATTAATACGGCAAGGAATCCGTGATTACTCAGCAGTACAGCGGTTCTTACGATCAGTGTCTCTGCCTGAGAGGAATTCTCCAGAACATCCATGGTGCCGGCTTTTGTCATGGCATTTCCGATGATACCGATAAAGATTGCGATAAACATGGAAATCACAACCCATACAGAAGCAATACGACGGGATGTTTTTAATTTGTTTTCATCTTCAATCCCCATGAAACGCAGCAGAATGTGCGGCATTCCAAAATAACCTAAGCCCCAGGCCAGCGTAGAGGCAATGGTCAGTCCGTTGTACGGTGTGGTTCCACCGGTTGCTGCATCGTGAGACATAGTCATACTTAAGTAGCCTTTCAGTGACTGTGCATTTGTGATAACGGCATCCATGCCACCGGCCATATGTACGCCGTAGATCAATACGACGACCAGGGCACCGGTCATGATAATACTCTGGATCAGATCAGTGGTACTTGCTGCCAGGAATCCGCCCAGGGAAGTATAAGCCACGATAATGATGGCACTTACGATCATGGCAGGCATATACGGAACACCGAAGAGTGTGGCAAAGAGTTTGCCGCAGGCTGCGAATCCGGATGCGGTGTATGGTACGAAGAAAATTACGATCATAATAGCTGAAATTGCCAGCAGGGAATTGCTTTTATCCCGATAGCGGTTTGCGAAAAAGGACGGGATCGTAATAGAATTGTTTGCTTTGTGGGAATAGCGGCGCAGACGCTTTGCAACGATGAGCCAGTTTAAGTAAGTTCCGATGGCAAGGCCGATGGCGGTCCATCCCGCTTCGGCACAACCGGACAGATATGCGACACCCGGCAGACCCATCAGAAGCCAGCTGCTCATGTCGGAGGCTTCGGCACTCATGGCGGTCACAATCGGACCGAGTTTTCTGCCGCCCAGATAAAAATCACTGGTGTCGTTGTTTTTCTTGGAAAAGAGAACGCCAATCAATACCATAACACCCAGATAGATGATCATGATGATCAGCATTCCAATTGTGTTTGCGTTCATAAAATCAATCTCCTTTATTACGTTACTTCAACAAATTTCTGCCAGTATAACATGAATAAAAACAGACTGCAATACAGAACGAAGTATAGACTACAGTACGGAAAAGAGGTAAAAAATACGCATTAAATATGCTAAAATAAAGGGAAAATAAAACTAGACTAAACTATGAAAGAAAACATAGAATAAAAATAAATACAAAAGAAAACTGTGTTTCAAGTGGATTGCGAATGTCCGCTTTACTTGCTTCGAATCTGCGCCAGATAAATTGGCATCGCCGTGGAACCATAGGTTTTCAGCGAATATTCTCCGTTGCAGATACACCAGTCGTAAAGTAATGCACGTTCCGCGATTGCATACAGTTTCACCATTTCATTGACGGACAGATCCGTACGAAATTCTCCGCTTTCCTGTCCTTCCCGGATAATACGGCGCAGCAGTTTATAGTAGTAGCGGTTGCGGTCCAGCAGATGTTTTTCTCCTTTGGTGATCAGCTGAGTGGACAGTAGCCTTGCCAACAGATCCAGAGAAATACTGTTTTCAATCATGGAAAAAAGTTCTTGGTTCAGATAGATCAGCTGTTCATAACGGGTGGAAAACTGATCCAGATGCGTTTCCAGTTCGGTATATTTTTCATCAAAAAGGAAAGAGAGAGATCCAAGCAGGGCGTCTTTTCCCTCAAAATAGTGGTAAAAAGAGCCTTTGGAGGTGCCGGACTCAGCAATGATCTCGTCGATGGTCGTATCGTCGTAGCCCTGTTCATAAAACAGTTTCCATGCGGCGGAGATGATTTTCCCTTTTGTGTTGCGCGGTTGTTTTTTACTCATATGTAAAATCCTTTCAGAAAATAAATGCATAAACAATATTATTGTATCAGAAAAAATGAAAAATGTGTGAAAAAATAGCAAAAAAGTAGTGATGGGTTGTGAAAAATAGACAAAAGTGGTAAAATATATCAGATGTGAGATGACTCCCACCTCTGCAGGTGGTGAGCAACAAGAATGCCGAGGGCATTCTTGAACTTACAGTTCACTTTTAAGAACTATTGACTGCAAGTGAGAACTTTTGCGAATGGTGCGTGTGAACGGGATAAAATTTTGGAGGAATATTTATTATGAAGAAAACCGTAGGAAAGCTGTTGAGTGTATTGCTGATCACCATACTTGCGTTGTCAGGATGCGGAACAAAAGATGCAGGAACGACGGATGGAAGTGCTGCGGCAGAGACTGCACAGGCTTCGGTAAAATCAAAGGTGAAATTTGAAGGCGTTTACACGGCCGGAGATACGATAAAGATACAGATGGATCTGGATAAGGATGGCAATTGTGATTATGGATACACAGGTATGTATACACTGACGACCAACGACGTCGGAGTTCGGATTTTGAACTTGATTTACTACGGAGAAGAAAACGCAGAAAGCAGCAACGAAAGTCAGCTCGCATATGATTCCTATGTATTGCAACAAAACGAGGACGGTACTTATACAAGATGTAAATATACCGAAGGCGAAGAACCGGATTTTTCAAAAGGCACGACTATGAAGCTTAAAAGCGGTGATGACAAAATTATGACAGATGCTGCATTTGATGCAGAATATATATCAGATGGCGGTGCGTATATGAAACTGAATGCAGATGGAACATTTATGTTTGGTGTACACATGAAATATGCAGCAGATAAAAAGCAGTTTGAACTGATCGGGGAAAGCGATTCCTCTGTATATACTTATGAGACAGATGAGAATCAGGATTCTATTATTTTGAAGAATAGTGATGGAAATACAACAATGAGTTTGCAGCGGAAGGAGAATTGATTTATGAAAGCAGAAGGAACTGGGTTAAATTATCAGGAGCTTGCAGAACGTTTTTATACGTTAGACACAGAGGTTTATGAAGCATCCGGAAGTGAGCTGGGTAAAGTGTTTCCGGGACCGAAGCATATTTCAGAAAAGCAGATTCTGAAAGACATTGAGAAAGAAGAGTCAGAAAAACTGAAAGATGAACTGGTCCTGATTGGAAATATGATCAAGATCATTCAGGAAAATGGCGGACGCTATGAAGAATTCTTTATCCGTTATGAGCATTTATGCGAAGATATGATGAAAGTGTTGGAAGATGACGGCTTCCGTGATCAGATCACCAGAGATTTTACACAGGATCGTTATGGCTTGATGTACAAGAAAAAAGAAAATCATGTCGTAGTCTGCATTGCCCGTGAGACCGGTGCCGGCGGACATGAAATTGGTTCCAGACTTGCAGAAAAACTTGGATTTTCTTTCTATGATGATTCCCTGATGGACCTGATGATCGACGAGATGGATGAAAAAATACCGGGTATCGGTGGCAAGGATGCACATTATATCAGGCAGAGCCGCGTGATCAAAACCATTGCACAGGCAGGTGACTGTGTCATTGTGGGTCGCAGTTGTGGTCATGTATTGATGACAAATAACATCCCGCGTCTGAGTGTGTTTATCGGTGCGCCATATGAGAACCGTGTACGCAGAAAAATGCTGATCAACCAGCAGGATCGCAGAGAGGCAGAGGAATTTATCCGCCGCAATGATAAGCGCAGAAAAACATCCTATGATTATTATACCGGTAAGAAATGGGGCAATCCGGCAGATTTTGATATCTGTATCAACAGCGCATGCTATGGTATCGATGGCAGCGTAGAACTGCTGGAGAAATTGGTAAAATATTCCCTTGACCTGAGATAAAATCAACAAATCCAATATCATAAGCTGTGCCCATGAAATATGTCGTATCAGATATTTTCACAGGCACAGCTTTTTGTATATACAAAAATGAAGCATACATGAATGAAAAATGCTGTCCTTGATTTGCTGTTTTGACTTCTGTATAATATGTACAGATGAAAGCACTAACGAAAATGTTTATACTTTAGTAACTGAGTACATCAGAAAGGATTCATATGGAAAACGAGACACAGACACCGCACAAGCGACGTGTGCGTTATAAAGGAAAATATCCGAAAAAATTTGAAGAAAAGTACAAAGAACTGCAGCCGGAAAAATATCAGGACACCATTGAGCATGTCATCCGAAAAGGCAACACGCCTGCGGGCATGCATATTTCTATTATGGTAAAGGAAATTCTGGATTTCCTGGAGATCAAACCTGGGCAGGTTGGTTTTGACGCGACATTAGGCTATGGTGGTCATACAAAGGCCATGATGGAGTGTCTTCAGGGGGAAGGCCACATGTATGCCACGGACGTGGATCCGGAAGAATCCGCAAAGACCAGAAAGCGTCTGGCGGAACAGGGATTCGGTGAGGATATGCTGACGGTGAAACTGCAGAACTTCTGTACCATTGATGAAATTGCAAAAGAAGTCGGTGGTTTTGATTTTATTCTGGCGGACCTTGGAGTGTCATCTATGCAGATTGACAATCCAAAGCGTGGTTTTTCTTATAAGGTGGATGGACCGCTGGATCTGCGCCTGAATCAGGAAAAAGGAATCAGCGCAGCAGAACGTCTGGACAATATTTCTTTTGAGGAATTGGCGGGTATGCTGGATGAAAACTCCGATGAGCCATATTGCGAGGAAATCGCAGATGCGATCGTGAAAGAAATCCGCAGAGGAAACCGTATTGATACAACGACGAAGCTGCGTCAGGTGATTGAAAAAACATTGGAATTCCTTCCAGAGAAAGAGCGCAAAGACACGATGAAAAAGACCTGTCAGAGAGTATTTCAGGCGCTCCGCATTGACGTGAACCGCGAATTTGAAGTGCTGTATGAGTTTATGGAGAAACTTCCGGGGGCATTAAAACCGGGAGGAAGAGTGGCAATCCTGACCTTTCATTCCGGAGAAGACCGGCTGGTGAAGAAAGCGTTAAAAGATGGTTATAAATCAGGTATCTATGCAGATTATGCAAAGGATGTCATTCGTCCGTCTGCGCAGGAATGTGCGCAGAATGGCCGTGCACGATCCACAAAAATGCGTTGGGCGATCCGGTCAGATATGAAAATTTAATTAGAGGAAGCTGTATAGCGGTTATTGGGTTATTAGGTTTAAGTTTAGAAAGAAGAGAATAGAGTGAAGAAAAATAAATATGAGATTGATATGTGTAACGGTACGATCATGAACAAGCTGATCTCCTTTGCACTGCCATTGATGTTGTCAGGTGTCTTGCAGTTGATGTTTAACGCGGTGGATATCATCGTGGTTGGACGGTTCAGCGGAAGTCAGGCGTTGGCGGCGGTTGGCTCTACAACGGCGCTGATTGCTGTTTTTACAAATTTATTTATTGGAATTTCACTGGGTGCGAATGTACTGGCAGCCCGTTTTTATGCGGCCGGACGCGACAAAGAGATGTCAGAAACGGTACATACGGCAATCATGTTGGCATTGATCAGTGGAATCGTGATGGCATTTGTCGGTTTGATTTTTGCAAAAGGTGCTCTGGAGCTGATGGGAACACCGGATGATGTCATTAAACTGTCCACGTTATATATGCGGATTTATTTTTGCGGAATGCCATTTTTTATGCTGTACAACTACGGTGCGGCGATTTTGCGTGCCGTGGGAGATACGAAGCGGCCATTGATATTTTTGCTGATTTCCGGATGTACCAATGCGGCGCTGAATCTGCTCCTTGTCATCAAATTTGATATGGGCGTGGCAGGTGTCGGTATTGCGACCGTTATTTCACAGATGATCTCCTGCGTACTGGTTCTACGATGTTTGCATAATACGGACAGCAGTTATCGACTGTATTTTTCAAAATTAAAGATCAAAAAAGCATACATGCTACAGATTTTTCAGGTTGGAATCCCGGCGGGAATCCAGAGTACGGTCATCAACTTATCCAATGTATTGCTACAGTCTTCCGTAAACTCTTTTGGTTCTACGGCGATGGCGGGCTACACGGCGGCAAACAACCTGTTTGGATTTCTGTATGTATCCGTCAACTCCGTGACACAGGCTTGCATGAGTTTTACAAGCCAGAATTACGGTGTTGGAAAACTGAAACGAATGGATCGTGTGCTGCGTGACTGCATTATTCTGACGGTGAGCGTTTCACTGGTGATCGGTGTCGGTGTATATGTGTTTGGACCGGAAATCCTGCAGATTTATACGACGGATCCGGATGTAATTCAGTGTGCAATGGAAATTTTGCTGTATACAACGGTAACTTATTTTTTCTGTGGACTGATGGATCTGTTTCCGGGTGCACTGCGTGGTATGGGACATTCTGCGGTGCCGATGATCCTGTCCGTGATCGGAACGGTAGGAACACGAATTGTGTGGATTTACGGTATTTTTCCGACACACAGATCACTTTCGGTTTTATTTATTTCCTATCCGGCGTCCTGGATTCTGACGATCATCATGCAGGTGATCTGCTTCTATTTTGTGCGGAAACATGTGCATCGGACGCACAAAGATACGGAGAGCCTGGCAGAAGCATAGAAAAAGAATGATATAAGAAAAGGAACATTCCCGGGTATCCGGGTTTGTTTCCTTTTTTTTGGAAAAAAGTTACAATACTATATATTAGAACGTGACAATAGCATAAAAACGTGGAAGATGATATTGAGTATCTGCCGTGGTACATGGTTATGTTTTATCTCAGTCGAGAAGACTCTCACTTCTGCAAGTGGTGAGTAATAACAAGTCTTTCTCAGTGGGAGTACAATCTCCGACTGAGATAAACGCTCCGCGG
>CAKRKO010000006.1 GCA_934358495.1 uncultured Eubacterium sp.
TTGTACTCCCACTGAGAAAGACTTGTTATTACTCACCACTTGCAGAAGTGGGAGTCTTCTCGACTGAGATAAAATTTCATTCTAAATCATTTTCGTAACTTATCACATTATGTTGTGACCTTTTTGTGCTAAACTACATCTAATGGGTGTAATAGCTATTACAGAGTATAAAAATCTCATTTCACATTTACAAAAACATATTGAGATAAAAAGAGGGAAGTTATGACTAAACAGGATTTCGGAGATTTGATCATTTCTTTTACCGATGACTTCTACCGCATTGCAAAGGCGATTTTAAAAGAGGATGCCGACTGTGAGGACGCCATGTCATCTGCCATCGTAAAAGGATTTTCAAAACTTCACACATTAAAAAAACAGGAATATGCCAAAACATGGTTTTCACGCATATTGATCAACGAATGTCAGATGATCCTGCGGAAACGCAAACGGGAAGTCACTTATGAGGAAGGTGTACTGACCGAAGAAGCCGCACAGCAGGATTACTCAGACCTGTATCAGCATCTGATGCAACTAGATATTTCCTACCGTCTTCCACTGGTAATGTACTACTTTGACGGATTTAAAATACGGGAAATTGCAGACATTCTGGAAATGAGTGAGAGTACCATAAAAATGCGGTTAAACCGCGGAAAACTTCAGTTACGAACAATGTTTGAAAAGGAGGCCGCCATATGAATCACGACTCTAAACACAATGATTTCGAATATGAAAAAGAAACTTTTCCAAAAACGCCGGAGCATTTTAAACAGCTTGTTGTTAATCAGGTAGCTCAGGAACAGCAGAAAAATAATGTTTCTCCTATAAAATCCAAAAAGAAATGGATGCCGGCAAAAGTTGCTGCCGTAATTATTGTATGTGCTACCATGGGAACCACCGGCGCTTATGCCGGAATTAAACAGTATCAGGCAAAATCACAGCAGTATTTGCAGGAAACAGGACGTATCACTACTCCGGAAAGTTCTTCCGAAGAAGAAACATCTACTGCTTCTGACACTACAAATTCTGCGCCACCAGCAACGATTGTATCAGAGGAAAGCGGTCTTGTTACTACTTTTTCGGATACCTGGCCGGATGTTATGCTGGAACTGTATGATCAGGACGGTAAATATCAAAAACTGTCAACCCCGTATATGAATGTGATCGATGCCTATTATGATGGCGGTTTGCTTTCTATTTATGGCGAAGCAACCGAATATGGTCTGAAGACACTTGGAGACTGGTTTCTTCCTGACCGCATCGTTATCAATGATACAGTTTATCTGGCTACCTGGGATATCAACGGTATCTACGGTGACGGAGGAGATCCACAATATAAACGCGGTGCATTCCATGCTACAGTAGAACTTCCTGATGCAAATCTTCCAGACAACTGTAAGGTACAGATTCCACTGACAACCGGAAGAGATCCAAAAACCGGATATTTCTATACGCAGACAATCAGCTTTTATATTTCCGGTAATACCAATGTCAAACCCGCAATCACTGCATCTGCCGCAAATGGAGCAACGGTAACTGTTGGAGAAAGCAAGACTTCTGCCTCCGGAACTTATCTTAGTCTGACATGGAATTTTGGCAAGGATAAAGCTTCCTATGATCAGTTCGATAAGATCATTTCCGGTGATACAATTCATAACTGGATTTACTGCCACATTATCGATTCCAATGGAAATATCTTTGATACAAAGACAGATTCAGAAACCTTCTCCTCCGTCTACTTTGACTCAAACGACTCCGGAGATGAACATTGGAATAATTCCGGAGAAAGCACATATGTTGATGATGACGGAAATTATTGCTTCCAGACTAATATTTTGCTTCCAGCATTAACACAGGACTTCACGTCTCTGGAAGTCACACCTTATGTTCATCTTAAAGACGGAACTGAAACCGATCTGAACTTTGCATTCTTCCGGGTGGATTACGAATAATATTATTTTAGCATGTTTTTTTGTACAAATCTTTTATTTTCAAGACATACAAAAAGCAGGAGCGGAAAATCTACGGATTTTCCACTCCTGCTTTTTACTCATTTTTCGTCTATATTTGTAAGATGTTGAGGGCAAAAGATACCATACGAATTGTTTCGTACTTCGTACTCCCACAATTCTTTATAATTACTCCTCTTCGGTTGTCTCTTCCGGAAGTTTGATTGCAAGTCCAAGTTCTTCTAACTGTTTCTCATCTACCATACCCGGAGCTTCTGTCATCAGGCAGGAAGCATCTTTTACTTTCGGGAATGCGATAACATCACGGATAGAATCTGCATGTACCATATGCATTACCATACGATCTAAGCCGTAAGCCAGTCCTGCGTGTGGCGGTACACCATACTTGAATGCGGAGAGCAGGAAACCAAACTGATCCCATGCACGCTCTTTTGTAAATCCAAGTACCTCAAACATTTTCTCCTGAATATCATCCTGATGGATACGGACAGAACCGCCGCCAAGCTCGGTACCGTTTAATACGATATCATATGCTTTTGCACGAACAGCGCCCGGATCAGAATCGATCTTATCCCAATCCTCTTCCATTGGCATAGTAAACGGATGATGCATTGCCATATAACGATTCTCTTCATCGGACCACTCAAGTAACGGGAACTCTGTTACCCAGAGGAAGTTGTACTGGTTCGGATCCAGCAGGTTCAGCTCTTTTGCCATATGAAGTCTTAATGCGCCAAGAACAGCCCAGACAACTTTATTTTTATCTGCTGCAAATAAGAGCAGATCGCCCGGTTTTCCTTCGGTAGCTTCTACTAAAGCTGCAAGTTCTTCCTCTGTCATGAATTTTGCAAAAGAAGATTTGTATGTGCCATCTTCATTTACACACAGATAAGCCAGACCTTTTGCTCCGTATGTTTTTGCCAGATCAACCAGTTTATCGATTTGTTTACGTCCCATGGAAGCCTTACCCGGAACAGCAATACCACGTACACTGCCTCCGTTTTCCAATGCACCGGTAAATACACCGAATCCACAGTTCTTTACAACATCAGATACATCATGTAATTCCATGCCAAAACGGGTATCCGGTTTGTCAGAACCGTAACGGTCCATCGCATCCTGCCATGTCATACGCGGAAGCGGAATCTGCACATCCACACCGATTGCCTCTTTGAATACATATTTTAACAGACGCTCATTTACGTCTAATACATCATCTACATCTACAAAAGACAGCTCCATATCGGCCTGTGTAAACTCCGGCTGACGGTCAGCACGTAAATCCTCATCACGGAAACATTTTGTAATCTGGAAATAACGATCATATCCGGAGCACATCAGCAGCTGTTTGAAGAGCTGTGGAGACTGCGGGAGTGCATAAAAACTTCCCGGATGTACACGGCTCGGTACCAGATAATCTCTTGCTCCTTCCGGTGTAGATTTTGTCAGAACCGGTGTCTCGATCTCGATAAAGCCTTCTTTTGCCATAAAATCACGCATCAGATAAGCAACTTTACTTCTAAGCATCAAATTACGCTGTAAGTCCGGACGACGCAGATCCAGGTAACGGTATTTCAGGCGGATTTCGTCTTTTGTCTGAGAATTCTCCTCAATATGGAAAGGCGGTGTATCGGACTCAGAAAGGATACGAAGACTTTCTGCAATTACTTCGATATCACCTGTTTTTAAGTTTTCATTTACTGCTGCAGAACGTTTCTGGATCTTACCAACAACAGCGATAACGTACTCACTTCTGAGTGTCTCTGCTTTTGCAAATCCGTCACTTCCTACACTATTTTCATCAAATACGATCTGAAGCAGACCGGAACGGTCTCTCAGATCAATAAAGATCAGGCTTCCCAGATTTCTTCTTCTCTGTACCCACCCCATAACGGTAACGGTACTTCCGATATCTGCGCTGGATACCTCTGTACATCTATGGGATCTTTTCAATCCACGCATGGACTCTGCCATAATATATTCCTCCTATTTAAAAAATTCTACGAATTCCTCGTAACCTTCTTTGGAAAGCTGCTCTTTCTGGAATTTTTTATTTTTATTCATACGGACAACCAATACCTGCTCGCCGTTTGCACGTGCCTGCTGTGCCTGTCCGATCACTTCACTGAGTTTGTCTCCCGGATATCCTTTTTCAATCAGATATGCGGTCTTTTTCGGCTGCTCCGGAATCTTAAAACCATTCTCCATCAGAAGCAGGATGATACGCTCAAATCCGATGGAAAATCCGCAGGCCGGAACATCTTTTCCGGTGAAATTTCCAACCATCTTGTCGTAACGTCCGCCGCCACCGCAGCTTCCGCCAAACTCCGGAATCGCGATCTCAAAAATAGTTCCTGTATAGTAAGACATACCTCGTACTAAAGTCGGATCAAATACCAGCTCAAAAGATGCCATCTTTGTTGCATTTACTGCGGAGGCAATCTCTTTCATATTCTGAACGATCTCGGCATCCAGATAATCACCTAATGTATCTGCCAGATAGCTGATACCATCCTCTGCCTGCTCCACACCAGTGAACAGTGACAGATATTTATCGATTGATTCCTGTGCATAACCTTCTTTTGCAAGCTCCTCGGCAACACCTTCCAGACCGATCTTATCCATCTTGTCCAGAATGATAAATACTGTATCAAACTCTTCCTCTGCAAATCCGCTGTAAGCTGCCATTGCTTTTAAGATACGACGCTCATTGATACGGATCTCAAAATTTTTGAATCCAAGTTTGCCAAGTGTGGTTGTAGTTGCAAGGATCAGCTCGATCTCTGCCAGGTTGGACGGCTCGCCAAGAATATCAATATCACACTGCATGAACTGACGATAACGACCTCTCTGTGGACGGTCTGCACGCCATACATTTCCCATCTGAAGAGCCTTAAACGGGGACGGCAGATCATTTGCATGGTTTGCATAGTAACGGCAAAGCGGTACAGTCAGATCATATCTCATACCAAAATCAACCAGATCTGCCTCGCTCTGTGCTGTCTCTAATTTCAATTTCTCTCCACGTTTTAATACCTTGAAGATCAGTTTCTCATTTTCTCCACCCTGCTTGTTGCTCAGGTTTGCAATATCTTCCATACAAGGTGTCTCGATCGGGGTAAATCCGAATGCACGATAAGTCTCTTTGATCACGCTCTGTACATAATCACGAATCTGCATCTCATCCGGCATAATATCTTTCATACCGTTTACCGGTTTTTTCTTTAAAGCCACTGTATATCCTCCATTCCATACAGATTGCTCTGTATAATATATTCCTTAAAAACAGACTTCCGACATCTGCTTTCGTATACACTACAAAACACAGATATTTCTCATTTTCTGTGTTCACATACATAGTTTATTATACGTTTGTGAGTTTGATATAGCAAGTGTTTTATCTAAGCTGACCACAGTTTTTCAGCAATTCCCGCTTCCGCTCTACCATCTCATCCACACGATCCAGATAATTTATAATATCTTTTACATTTCCCACACGCTCAATACGCTTGCCATCCTCAAAAACAACTTTTGTGGTGGCGCCTGCGCCAAGTGCCATAATAGTCTGTTTCTCTTCCATGATCAAAATGTTGTACACACCGGCTTTTCCCGGTTTTGCGTAGCCGACATTTTCAAAATTACCTGCCATATTTTTCTGACGATACAGATAATATGGCTCCAGGCCCATCTCATGGCAGCACTCTGCGGTCAGATCAATGGTCTGTGCAGTATTTTCAATATGCAGGTTCTCATACTGCTCTTTCTGCATCCGAAGTCTCGCTGCACGTTTGATGGCCAGTGAATGAACCGTAATATTATCCGGATCCAGTTCTTCCAGCTGTCTCATAGTCTCACGTACATCCTCGATAGTCTCCTCCGGAAGTCCCACGATCAGATCCATATTGATATTGTCAAAACCAACCTCCCGTGCCAGTTTGAAACTGTCGATGGTCTGTTGCACCGTATGCTGACGGCCGATGAGACGTAATGTTTCTTCTTTCATCGTCTGAGGATTGATAGAAATTCTGGAAATATTGTGTCTATGGATGACTTCCAGTTTTTCTCTTGTGATACTGTCCGGTCTGCCGGCTTCTACCGTAAATTCCAGAAGCTGCGTCTGTTTCCGCGCTTTTCCCATTTTATTTTCGGCATCTGTTGAAGCATTTTCAGTTCCAGCTCCAGCCATAGGATTCTGCGCTTCATCTATCACTTCTACTTCATTCACATGTTCATCCGCATAGATCATTCTGCCCTGCTCATCCGCAATTCCAAAATAGTTTCCGATCATAGTCAGCAGTCGGTCCATCTGCTCTGCGGAAAGTGTTGTCGGTGTACCTCCACCAATATAAACGGAATTCAAAACTTTATGTTTGCAGGCCTCTGCTGTAAATGCAATTTCTTTTTCCAATGCGTCCAGATACTCATCCATACGGTTTGCCCATTTTGCCAGCGGATAGGAGGTAAAAGAGCAATATAGACAGGTGCTCGGACAAAACGGAATGCCCACATACAGACTGTATCCGTTCTCATAATCAATACGACTCAGCAGTTCCAGCTCCCGCTTTGCAACTGACAGACTCAGCTCGATCTTTTCATCCGAAGCAAGGTATGTTTCCTTCATATAGGAACGAATCTCATCTTCGCTTTTTCCTTCTTCCAGCAGTTCCATCGGAATCTTCGTCGGACGGATACCGGTCAGGGTTCCCCACGGAAGTGTCTTTCCTGTATACAACGTCAGCAAATAATATAACTTTTGTTTTAACTCATTTTTTGTCTTTTTCCGATCTGCAAAATCAACCAGAACGCTGCCGCTCAGCGTCATTTTTTCCTGTTCATAAAATTTAAAATCAATCATATGGTTTTTCCGGTCATAATTTACCACAAGATGAAATACACTCTCCGGGAACTCCTCCCGCGGCATGGCTTTTACAAGCACGTCATGCTGTGGATAAAAGGCTTTTACCAGAGAATGAATATCGTATTCAAAATCTGCCTCATTTAACTGTACTGTAATCATACTTGTTTCCTTTTCAAATCCTTCTTTTAAAATGCTATTATCCTTAGTATCTTTTTACGCCACAAAAGGAATTTCCATAAATACAAACGCTCCTGTCTGTTTCATGAAAATTCCTTTTCGTTTATTATGCTAAATACATATTATACTGTTTCTCATATCCAATTGTGGTACGCGCCTCATGTCCCGGCAATACCGCAGTATCATTTGGAAGTACAAACAGTTTTTCTTTTACGGAACGCACCAGATCTGACATGCTGCCCCCTTTAAAATCCGTTCTTCCGACAGAACCACAAAACAGGGTGTCACCACTTGCCAGCACTTTGTTTCCTTCAAAATAATAACAGCATCCGCCCTCTGTATGTCCCGGTGTAGAAAGGACTTTGATCTTAAATCCTGCTAATTCAAGTACATCTCCGTCTTTTGCATATACATCAGCATCATACGTTTCCGGATTGCCAAACATTGCAGATACATTTTTCTGAATATCATGCATGGTAACTTTTTCCTTTTCACTTGCATACACAGAAACACCAAATGTATCTGCTACCATACGTGCGTGATGTGCATGATCATAATGTCCGTGTGTCAGCAAAACGCCCTGTAATTTTAATCCACGCTCTTTGATGCGACGGATGAGATCTGCTCCATCTCCGCCCGGATCAATGATCACCATTTCTTTTGTGTCGGCATTTACGATAAAGTAACAGTTTGTTCCGATATCGCCAACGTTATATTCTTCAATTCTTAAATCTGCCATATACACTCCTGTCTAAATACATCCACATATTACGCATGCAGTAAATGCGGTCATTCATATCTATACTCTGTTCAAACCATTTTACTAACCATACTTGTTGCTTATCAGCCAGTTGTACGCTCGATTTCAAATACGCTTTCAATCTGGCGCAGCTTCTCACTCAGCATACTCAGTTCATCTTTTCCCTTTGTGTAAAAAGAAACCACAATGGTTGCAATTCCTTTTTTACTGGTCCGTGAATTAATGGAATCAATATCAATGCCACGCTCGGTAAAGACTTTTGAAATATCTACCAGCAGACCGGTACGGTTGTTTCCATAAATTTTGAGTTCTGCAAGGTAACGGCCATGTCCGCCATTTTCCTCCTCTGCAGCCCCCTGCTGCCATTCTGCCTCGATGAGACGCTGTCTGTCAAAATCCGGCAGCTGCATGATATTAACGCAATCCGTTCTGTGGATAGACACGCCGCGGCCTCTGGTGACAAATCCGACAATCTCGTCTCCCGGAACAGGACTGCAGCATTTGGAAAAATGTACTGCTACATCTGTCAGGCCTTTGACGATAATACCACTTTTTTTGTGAGTCGTCCGCTCAGTTTCTGCATGTTTTTCTTTCTGTTCGGAAGCATTTTCCACAACCTGTGCATCCGTCAGTTCCTTTTTATGTTCCTTGCGGTACTCCTCCGTCATGCGGTTAACGATCTGTGACTCTTTCAGTCCTCCATGACCAACCGCTGCTAATACAGAATCCCAGTCGCGGAATCCATATTTACGCTGTACTTTTGCCTGATATTCCGGCTTATTGAGTTCACCAAAATTAATGGATTTTGCTTTACAGTAATTGTTCAACAATTCTTTTCCGCTGACAATATTTTCTTCCTTAAACTCATTGCGGAACCACTGGTTGATCTTATTTTTCGCCTGGGTACTCTTTACCAGGTTGAGCCAGTCACGACTTGGTCCCTTGGAGTTTGCTGATGTCAGAATTTCAATTCTGTCACCATTGCGGATATTATAATCAATGGTTACCAGGCGACCGTTGACCTTTGCACCGATCATCTTGTTGCCGACTGCAGAATGAATCGCATAGGCAAAATCAATTGGTGTGGATCCCTTCGGCAGGCTCTTGACGTCTCCGCTCGGTGTAAAACAGAATACACTGTCCGCAAACAGATCCAGATCACTCTTTAGCAGGCTCATAAACTCTCTGTTGTCAGACATGTCCCGCTGCCACTCCAGAATCTGGCGCAGCCAGCTTAATTTCTCTTCCTCACCATTGATGCTGTTTCCATTATTTGCTTCTTTGTATTTCCAATGTGCGGCAATACCATACTCCGATGTACGATGCATCTCCTCTGTGCGAATCTGAATCTCAAACGGCTGACCGGTCGGACCGATCAGTGTCGTATGCAGAGACTGATACATGTTCGGCTTCGGCATTGCAATATAATCTTTAAAACGTCCCGGAATCGGTTTGTATTTCTCATGGATCACACCAAGTGCTGCGTAACAGTCCTTCACATCATCCACGATAATACGGATGGCAAACAGATCGTAAATCTGATCCAACGTCTTGTTCTGGTTCACCATCTTTTTATAAATACTGAAAAAATGCTTTGCACGACCCATAACCGTTGCTTTGATGCCAGCTTCCTTCAGACAGGCCTCCACATCAGTCATCAGTCTGTGAACATACGCATCCCTTGCTGATTTTCGAACCGCAATTTTTTCCACCAGATCATAATAAGCTTCCGGCTCCAGGTATTTCAAAGACAGATCCTCCAATTCGATCTTGATCTTGGAAATACCGAGACGCTGCGCGATTGGCGCATAGATATCCATGGTCTCACGGGCTTTTTCCTTCTGCTTCTCCGGCTTCATATATTTTAAGGTACGCATATTGTGCAGACGGTCTGCCAGCTTGATGATAATGACACGGATATCCTTTGCCATGGCAAGAAACATTTTTCGCAGGTTCTCTGCCTGCACCTCGATTTTGTCCGCATCATAGGCAATCTGCCCCAGTTTTGTAACACCGTCTACCAGCAGTGCCACTTCCGGTCCAAATACGTCCTTAATCTCCTCATCTGTCATAACGGTGTCTTCCACTACGTCATGAAGCAGTCCGGCCACGATCGTCTCTTTATCCATCTCAAGTTCTGCCAGAATAATGGCCACATACAACGGATGAATAATGTACGGTTCTCCGGATTTGCGCACCTGTGTCTTATGCGCTTCCGCAGCAATCTGATATGCTTTTTCCACCATGGAAATATCCGCTGACGGATGATACATCTGTATGATTCTGATCAGATCTTTATGCAGTTCCTCCGGGCTGACAAAATCCCTGATTGGAACGATTGCCGAATCCAGAACTGCTGCCGGCTCAATTGACTGAAGTGCAGCTTCATCTATCTGCATTTTTGTCTGCGGTATGTTCTTTTTTTCTGAATTTATCTGTTTTTCTTTTGTTTCCATCTCGATCCCACCTATTCCAACATTATAATGAAATTTGTCATAAATTGCAACGCTTTCCAAATGCAGATGCTGCCTGTAGCGCTGTCCACAATACCCGGACAGTAACCTGACTGTTACTTTTTAGAGTATCACACGAATCGCTAAAAAAATAGCTATTTTTTTGAATTTTCTTGAAAACAAGAGACTTTTCAGATACAATGCATAATAGAAATGCCAATTTACTATATTTTTTGGCAATTATAAGGAGGCAATTATGGCACAGAATCCAATCGTAACAATCGAAATGGAAAATGGCGATATCATCAAAGCAGAGCTTTATCCTGAAATCGCCCCAAATACAGTAAATAACTTCATCTCTCTGGTAAAAAAAGGCTTTTATGACGGTGTCATCTTCCACCGTGTCATCAAGGGGTTCATGATCCAGGGTGGCGATCCGGAAGGAACCGGAATCGGTGGTCCTGGCTACAGCATCCACGGAGAGTTCTCCCACAATGGTTTCACAAACAATCTGAAACATACGCCGGGTGTACTTTCCATGGCTCGCACTATGATGCCAAACTCCGCAGGAAGCCAGTTCTTCATCATGCATGCAGCTGCACCACATCTTGACGGTGAGTATGCAGGCTTTGGTAAAGTCATCGAAGGTATGGAGAATGTAAACAAGATTGCAGAGACACGCTGCGATTACAGTGATCGTCCGATGGCTCAGCAGAAAATGGCGAAAGTAACCATTGAGACTTTCGGTGTGGACTATCCGGAACCAGAGAAATGTTAATCGGCTAAAAATTTAATATTTTAAAATAATACGAAAACGAAGAATCCTGTCAGGATAGCTAGACGTTCGACTACCTTCATTTCACTGCGGTTTCATCGCGCTCACTCCCGGCTCAATAAAAGCTGGTCGCCTACCGCTCGCGCAAAACCTTGTGAAAATCAGTCGCTCACTTAATCGCTTATCCCAACAGGATTCTTCGTTTTCTTATTCACATTATGAGAATTAATAACTTTTTATTCCATAGCACTGCGTGCCACATACGCATCTACCATTGCATTCAAGTCGAACGCACGTGAGACTTGGTGCGTGATTCTGGTCAGCGAAAGCTGACATATTCTTCTCAGAATCACTGCACATCTACACTTCGTTTCGGTCGGCGCAAAACCATTGTCTCCCAGACAATGTGCGCCCTCGCGGAGCATTTATCTCAGTCGGAGATTGTACTTCCACTGAGAAAGGCTTGTTATTACTCACCACTTGCAGAAGTGGGAGTCTTCTCGACTGAGATAAAATCAACCCTGTGTTATGCATGCAACCTAATCTATCTATATAAAAAAGTATTATACATAGCCCACGGTACCATCCTGTATAAAACTATTCTATATAAAACTGAAATAACAAAATCAGAGAAAGTTTCCTCAACGAACGATTAAGCGAACGACTGAGTTTTGCGAGTTTGGCGCGAGTGGAAAACGACCAGCTTTTATCGGAGTTGAGAACGAGCGCGATAAAACCGAAGCAAAACGAGGGGAGTGAACGACTAGTGAGTGAGGAAACTTTCTCTGATTTTGTTTTCACATATTAAATTTTAACCGATATCATAAACAAATAATTTTAGCGATGTCTGCGTGCCCGCGCCTTATATTTTTTTTCGCCAAAGATCCAAAACAATATCAGCGCGATCAGCGTTCCAATGATCATTCCCACGAGCACATCACTCGGATAATGCACCCCCACGTATAATCTGGACAGCGATATTGCAAAGGCCAGAACCAGCGCCGGCACTCCTATTCCCTGGTTGCAGCTCTTGTAGATTATCACCGCTGACGCAAAGGACGCCGATGCATGTCCGGAAGGGAACGACCAGTCCGGCTGCGCCTCGACCAGGCACTGTAATCCCTGTACGACTTCGTATGGCCGAACCCTGGCCACATAATTTTTCAGCAGAAAATTTGTCACGCAAAGGGAACCAAGCAGCGCCAGCAAAGACAGCAGTCCTGCGCGCCTCGTTTTTTTCGGAAAAAGCAGAACAACAGACAACACAATCCACACAATTCCGGAATTACCGAGGTTTGTAATGGCGATCACGATTGGATCCAAAGTTTCCGAACGCAGATGATTCTGAATAAACAGCAGAATCTGCCCATCCCATATATTCAATTGTTGAAGTATCGTGTCTAAAATTGCCATTCTACGCAATTCCTTTCCCCTTGTATTTTAAGTCCCACTGTTCAAAAGTCGTCATCAACGGAACTCTCAATCATTCCTTAGAATTTAAATATTGCCACTCCGTATGGTGGAAGTTCATAAGCAAAGGAGTACGGTCTGCCGTCACACTCTGATTTTTCTGACTGATAAACAGTTGGCCGTTCTGCACCTTCACCTCCGAATTTCGCATCATCACTATTTAGCAGCAAAGTGTATTTTTTCTTTTTTGGTACGCCTACACGATAATCCGGACGCGCCATCGGTGTAAAGTTGCATACGAACAACAGGTTGTTTCTGCCGGATTTTCCATGACGAACAAAACTGTAAATACTTCGATATCCATCATTTGGATTAATCCACTCAAATCCTTCCAGCTGATCGTCCAGTTCGTACATAGCCGGATATTTTTTATAAATGGTCAGCAATTCTTTCACAAATGCCTGTAAGTGGCTGTGTTTTTCATCTTCCAGAAGATTCCAGTCAAGTTCGCGCTTTTCACTCCACTCCCGCAGCTGTCCGAAATCTTGTCCCATAAATAACAGTTTCTTGCCCGGATGTCCCATCATAAAAGCATATCCAGCCATCAGGTTGCGGTATTTATCAATACCAAGTCCCGGCATTTTGTTGAGCATGGAGCACTTCAGATGCACTACTTCATCATGAGAAAGCACCAGAATGTACTTCTCACTATAATTGTAACTCATGGCAAATGTCATCTTATGATGGTTATCTTTACGGAAATACGGATCCAGTTTCATATAATCGAGAAAATCATGCATCCATCCCATATTCCACTTATATGTGAAATTTAAACCACCATCTTCGGCTTTTCCGGTTACCATCGGCCATGCAGTGGATTCTTCTGCAATCATAATTGCTCCCGGATTTCTGCCACAAACCAGTGTATTTAAGTGGCGGAAGAACTCAATAGCCTCCAGGTTTTTATTTTCTCCATATTCGTTTGGTACCCACTGACCAGCCTCTTTGCCATAATCCAGATACAACATGGAAGCAACGGCATCCACTCGAAGTCCATCGATGTGATACTTTTCTACCCAGAGCAGTGCGGAATTCAACAGGAAGTTCTTAACTTCTGTCTTTCCATAATCAAAAATCTTTGTTCCCCAGTCCGGGTGCTCACCCTTTCTCGGATCAGCATACTCATACAGACAAGTTCCGTCAAACTCAGCCAGTCCATGTGCATCTCTCGGAAAATGAGCCGGAACCCAGTCGAGGATAACACCAATTTTGTGTTTGTGCAGATAATTTACCAGATATGCAAAGTCCTCCGGCGTTCCATAACGAGAAGTCGGCGCAAAATATCCGGTTACCTGATAGCCCCAGGAACCGTCAAAAGGATACTCGGAAATTCCCATCAGTTCTACATGGGTGTATCCCATCTCTTTCACATATTTTGTCAGTTCCACAGCCAGTTCACGGTATGTATAAAAACCGGTATCTTCATCATAGCCTGCATGACGTTTCCAGGAACCCGGATGCACCTCATAAATTGACATCGGCTGACGGTATACATCATCTTCTTTGTGCGCTGCACGGGCTTCCATCCACTTTTCATCGGACCATTTCAGTTTGCTGATATCCGCAACTTTTGAAGCAGTTCCCGGACGCATTTCTGCATAATTTGCATATGGATCTGCCTTATATAATTTTCTGCCATCCTGCGTCTCGATCAGATATTTGTACATATCACCGATCTTCACACCGCTGACAAACAGTTCGTAGATTCCGTTTGGCTCCAGACGTTTCATTTCATGGGAAGTCTCATTCCAGTCATTAAAGGAACCGATGACCCAGACACGCTTTGCATTCGGTGCCCAGACAGCAAAGTTAACTCCCTGCCATCTGCCTTTTTTGCATGGATGTGCCCCAAGTTTCATGTACATATCATAATGTACGCCTGCGCCGAACAGATACATATCATACTCAGAAATGTTCCCCATAGTGTTTCTCCTCCTTAAAAACCACTTTAATTCTCAAAATCCTTCTCATGAAGAATCAGATAATCGTTCTCATTATATTTCTTTGAGAAAATAGAACCGAAGGCTCTTTTGATTCCGCCACCCTCAGCGCTCTCAATTGCCTCATCCACAATATCCTTTACCTCAGCCAGCGTCGTTGCGCGCTCCAGCTTCTGGATATTGTTGATGCGGTTATACAGGGCAAGTACACCCATTTCATCAATCGTACATTCCATCTCTTTTGCATAGGATTTACCAAAATCAACCAGCTCATCGATAGTAAAGATCGGAATATCCACTTTCTCAGTAAATTTCTTTGCAAAACCAAAATCAAGCTGCATTGCCTTGCGGATTCCAGCTCTGGTGTCCTCCAGAACCACAACCATCCCCTGTGTGTTCTGCTCCATCAGCTGAGACATGCGGACTGCAGTCTCTCTGGTCAGTTCTCCTGCTTTATCAATGATCAGATAACCACCGGCAATCTTCGGAATCAGTGCTGCAAAATCTTTTTTGTTCAGTGATTCTGCGCTGATCTTTCCGATCTTGGCATCCTCATTTCCAATCTCCTGCTGAATTGCTTTGATCAGGCTTGTTGCAAATACGGTTTTTCCACTTCCCTCTTCCCCCTGAACCAGAATGTTTCCAGCCAGAGATGTGACGGAATTACCGATTCTTGATTTTGCGCCAAGTAAAATCTGATGGATCTGATCTTCCATACCAGGAACAGGGAGAAAATAGGAGAATAACTCTTTCTGCTCCTCTGTCAGCTGATATTTCTGCTGATCTGCCTCGATATCTTCCGGCATTTTAATCTCCGGTAATACACCGGTATTCTGGGAAAGTGCTGCCTTTCCAACCGGGACTTCCACGTTGGCGTTTTCCATAAACATCTGTGTGGCCTGTGCAAGTGTTTTCTCAAGTTCCTCATCCGGAACCGGTTCTACAACGCGGAGAGGATCTTCTTCCTTAACTTCCGATTCAGCAGATATTGTTTCCTCTGTTGTTTCATCTGCTGTAACTTCTTCTGCTCCAACATCAGAAGATTCTTCTGTAACAATATCTTCTACTTCTTTGTCTGCAGCTTTCTGTATACGATAACTCTGTACATCCGGCATTTTTCTGGTTTCATAAGAATCTGCTGTTTCTGTTTCTTCTGCAACTGCTTCAGATACACTTTCTTCATTCTGAGCCTGTGCTGTATCTGCAGATTCAGTCTCAGTATATGCATTTGCCTCATCTACAGGCTCTGCATTTTCATCAGAAGAAGTGCTTGCATCTTCCTCAGATTTTGGCGTTTTTTCTGTTTCTTCTGAAACTTCTTCCGTTGTCTTCTCTTTCTCGGATGCTGCCTCCAACTCAGATTCCTCTGCTTTCTCAGATGCGTTCTGAATTTCTTCTGAATCAGCTGCGTCTTCTGCCTTTTTCTCAGTCATTGTCTGCGTTTCTGCCAATACAGTATCATCCCTCTCAGCCTCTGCAATTTCTTCTGAATCTTCGCTGTCGTCCTCTGCAAATGTCTCATCGGAAGCAAGGGTTGCCGCAACGGTCGTCTCCTCCGGTGCCGGAAGATCCTCTCCCGGTGTTGCATCCAGAATCGGGATCAGTGTTTTCAAACGCTCCATGATCTGCCCTGCCTCGATGAGCGCATTTTCCTTCGCCATTTCCAGCTTCTTCTGCTCCGCTGCTGCAATGGCAACTTCTGCCGCACGTTTTGTCTTCTTCCAGTCTTCCAGTACCTCCTCGATACTTGCCTGTGCGGAAGCAACCTGCTCTGCAGTCTCTTCTTCAGCTGACTTTTTCTCAGATGCTTTCACCACAACCGGAATCTCTTTTTTCGGCTGTTCCGCTTTCTTCTCCTGCTCTGTCTCGCTCAGAAGCTCTTTAAAGTCTTTTTTCAGAGATTTATCAACCTGCGCATTGATTTTTTCTGTATCAAAAGCCGGCTCTGCAGCTTCTTCATGCTCGCCGTTGAGATAAGGAATATCGCTGACGATCTTCTTGATGTTTTCCATCGTATCCGCAACGGTTTCTTTCTCTGTGGCATTCATGATCTGTTTCATGCTTTTTGCCAGTTCTTCCTCCAGGTTAGAAGTATTAAACTTACTTGCTGTCACAGTATTTTCCGCAGATTTTACCATCTCATGGATCACATTTTTCGGCTCCGTTGTCGGTGGGATGTTAATCTCCACCATGCCTTTTTTCTCCTGAAACTGCTTGTATTTGTCCTCCTGAGATGCGGTCAGCGGCTGATACAGGCGTTTCAGATCCAGTGCTTTTTCCACATACTCGCCATCGCCAAACCAGAGGATCAGCTCATCACAGGCTTCCACACATTTGTCACGCATCTGAGCCTGTCCGTACAAAGCAGCCAGCTCATATGCCCATTTTTCCGTATATTCATGGTCTTTCAGATCTTCCAGAATTGTGATGCGCACCGGAAGCGGATCATCCTTCAGGCAGCTGATTTCATAAGCCAGTACATACCGCATATTGTCCTTTGGTGCAATCTCAAGAAACTCATTATAGTATTCCTCTGCTTCATCAATTTTCTTTGCTTTGATGGAAACCTCTGCCAGTTTGCTGACAATATTTCTTCCAATCGGAGAATGGTCATAAGCCTGCAGCAATACGGTTCTGCATGCCTCATATTTTCCTGTTTTTTCATAAATCTCACCAACCATACACAACGTATTGACACTGCGTACTTTCTGCCAGTTGATGGTATCCGCCATCTCTGATGCTGTGGCATAATCGCCTGCAGCCACTAAATTCTGAAGCTGCTCAAGTTTTAACTTATACTCATACTTATCCACCGTTTTTCACCTCATAACTGTTATTTTTTATTGCGTTATATACAAAAGTTTACTTTTTTTCCTTTTTTTCTTCAGATCTGCGGATGGATTCTTCCGGCTCATCTGTCACTTTCATTTTAACTTGATTTGTCACGATATCTACCGTATCCAGTTCCGTATATTGTTCCGTCTCTTCCGGCAGCTGTCGTTTTTTTAATATATGTTCAACCACTCGTTTAATAGCATAATATAAAACTGCAAAAATCGGTACACCGAAAAGCATTCCAACTACACCGAAACTTCCACCGAAAAGCAGAATTGCAAAAATAACCCAGAATGGACTCAGACCAGTCGTATTTCCAAGGATTTTGGGACCTATTACGTTTCCATCTACCTGCTGTAGAATAATGATAAATATGATGAAATAAATTCCTTTCATCGGATCCACCAAGAATATTAAAATCGCACTCGGGATTGCACCGATATAAGGTCCAAAAAACGGAATAACATTTGTCACGCCGACAATCACACTGACCAGTGCCACATATGGCATCCGCAAAATCGCCAGACAAACAAAACAAATACATCCGATGATCATTGAATCGATAATTTTTCCAATAAAGAAACCTCCGAAGACCTCATCAGCTTTTCGAATCACTTCCATAGCTACATTGCCCAGACGTGGACGAAAAATCGCATAAACTATTTTCTTAAGCTGACCAATAAATTTTTCCTTCGTCATCAATACATAAACAGCAACAATAAATCCGATGATCACATTGAAAATAGTTTTTACTACGTTATATACTCCGGTGGTAATATTTGCCACAAAATCAGACTGTTCCAACACACTCTTACGCAGCCAGTTTTCCAGATAAACAGACGCATCTGCAATAAATGTATCCAATTTTCCGGCAAGCGGACTGTCCTGTCTCATCAGACGATCCACCCACTCAGTTAAATTCTGAACTTTTTCGTTCATACTAAGTACAATATCTTCAATACAAACTATGAGCTGAGGGATGATCAGCCAGATCAATCCAACGATGATCGCAAGAAATACCGCCATCGCAAAACCTACAGATGCAGCCCTGATCTTCTGACACTGCTTTGCTGTCAGTTCTTTCCCTTTTTCTTTATTTTTCTTATATAAAAAACGTTCAAACCATTTCATGATTGGATTAACAAGATATGCCACAACCAATCCGATCAAAATAGCCTGAATACTCTGTATGATCTTCTGAAAACCAGAAAATAGTCCGTCAAATCGAAGTACTACAAAAAAGATTGCGATACAGACCATAACTACCAAAATAGCCGTCAGTCCTATCGCCAGATATGGTCGAATATCCAGATTTACTTTCTTTTTCTCCGGTTGCTTCTCAGTTGCAGTATGTCCTTTTTTTATTTCTTCCTGCATGCTAAAATTGCCTTTCTAAAAATCTCAGAATCCATTTTTGAGAATCCTGTTAAAATATGCAATAAGTATACCATACTTTTTCTGCACATAACAGAATTGTTCACAAAAAAATCAAAAAGAATCCCGTTTCCGGGATTCTTTTCGTTTTTCTTTATCAGTTGTTTATACAACCTTAAGGTTCTTTTTAATCTCTGTAATAATTGATCAGGCAGCCTTTCAGAATGATGGTTCTCTCATCCTCTGTCAAATCACCCATTTTCAGAGTAAACGGTTTCATCTCACCGTCTTTTACCACATATGCCTCGATATCTGTCAGCTTGTCTTCGATAGCTTTACGCACATTCGGTACAAACAGATAATCACCGTTTGCAAACGGGAGATCTCCTTCTGGAATCAGGAATGGAAGCATACCCCAGTTAATCAGGTTGGAACGATAACGTTTCGTTGCGTATTCGTTTGCGATATTTGCCCAGCCGCCCAATACTTTCTGGCAGGAAGCAGCCTGTTCTCTGGCAGAACCGTCACCCGGTTTTACTGCAAAGATCGTACTTCCGATACCGAAGTTCTCACGGTTGAGATCCGGGTATTTTGTCTTGATCGTCTCGATGATTGGTGCAAGCTCCGGAAGTGCCTCGACTGGTTTTTCACCGGCAACTCTTGCTTTCTCTGCTCTCTGAACCTCTTTTGCACGGCCTACGTACTCCGGATCCTTTCTGGACAGGGCAAATTCAGCCAGTGCCAGTGGATTGGAACGATAAGATGAAGTCTCACCGGACGGAATCAGTTCGTCAGTTGTAGTAACCGGATCGTGAATCTCGGATACTACTTTCAGTACCAGGTTATCTGTCAGAGCGCTCATTGCCGGCCAGTCTTTGATGTTTGGTCCGAATTTGAGTTCTTCGGTCGGATCTGCCACACCTTTACTGTCAAATACACGATTATCGTAAATTGTCTTGTCGAAGAAATATTTCGGTCCTGTATATTCTACATCCAGAGCAGTTGCAGGTGTCAGATATCCTTTATTTGCAGCGGTTGCAGCGATAGAACGTGCATCCATCAGTGCTACGGAAGCGATCTGACCGTTCTGAAGTTTGGAACCTTCACGGTTCGGGAAGTTTCTTGTAGTATGACGGATACTGAATCCGTTGTTGTTTGGTGTATCACCTGCGCCGAAACATGGTCCGCAGAATGCTGTCTTCATGATCGCACCTGTCTCCATGATCTTGGCTGCTGCACCATTTCTCACTAACTCCATATAAACTGGCATACTTGCCGGATATACACTTAAGGTAAACTCATCCGGTCCGATGCTCTTGCCATTCAGAATGTCTGCTGCTGCACAGATATTTTCAAATCCGCCGCCGGCACATCCTGCAATGATACCCTGATCTACATACAGTTTTCCATTGCGGATTTTATCTCTTAATTTATACTCTACTGCTCCATCCAGACTTACTAAAGCATTCTTCTCAACTTCAGCCAGAATGTCTTCCAGATTTGCATTTACTTCATCAATAGTATAGGTGTTGCTCGGATGGAACGGCATTGCGATCATTGGTTTGATCTCGCTTAAGTTCACCTCAACACATCCATCATAGTAAGCAACAGCCTCTGGTTTCAGTTCTGCATAATCTGCAGATCTGCCGTGGATATCATAAAACTCTTTAATCTTCTCATCGGTTACCCAGATGGAGGACAGACAGGTGGTCTCTGTGGTCATAACATCCACACCGATACGGAAATCAGCACTTAAAGAAGCCACACCCGGTCCAACAAATTCCATGACTTTATTATTTACATAACCATTTTTAAATACAGCACCGATAATAGCCAGAGCCACATCCTGCGGTCCGACACCTTTCATCGGCTCGCCGGTCAGATAGATGGCTACAACACCCGGCATTTTGATATCATAGGTTTTGCAAAGCAGCTGCTTTACAAGCTCCGGGCCACCCTCACCCATTGCCATAGTACCAAGGGCACCGTAACGTGTATGGGAGTCAGAACCAAGGATCATTTTGCCACCGCCAGCCAGCATTTCGCGGGCAAACTGATGGATAACTGCCTGATGAGGCGGTACATAGATTCCACCGTATCTCTTTGCACAGCTCAGTCCAAACATATGGTCATCTTCGTTGATGGTTCCGCCAACGGCACACAGACTATTGTGACAGTTTGTCAGTACATACGGAACAGGGAATTTTTCCAGTCCTGACGCACGGGCAGTCTGAATGATACCAACAAAGGTAATATCATGGGAAGTCAGCTTGTCAAATTTAATCTGCAGCTGATCCATGTTTCCTGAAGTATTGTGCGCTTTCAAAATACGATATGCCATTGTACCTGCTGCTTCAGCAGTAGTCACTTTCTTTCCTGTTTTTGCCTCAAGACATGCTGCTGCTTCGTGATTATCTTCGATAATCTCTGTTCCATTCAGCAGATATACACCATTCTCATGTAATTTTATCATGGTTTCTGGCCCTCCTTAAAAATCTTTTTTACAAACTCTCATGTATGCCGGTATGATCCGGCAGTAATTCTTTTCTATTATAATAAGGCATACCATAAAAAGCAAGTCATGTAAAGCGGACATTCGCAATCCGTTTTCACTACTTGCTCATGAACGCAGTCGCTTTGCGACCTGTCAGTGGGAGATTTTAACTCCCACTGACATAAGCATCCCCTTACCCACCGCTTAGTGCTCTACGCACTTGAAGCGCGGGAATGCTTATTCTACGTTCACTTTAGCGCGGTAAATTATCGTCTTTCACATCTTCTTCATCATTTTCTTCATCTGCCTCTTTTACAAATGATATAAAATGCTTTCCAATCGCAGCTATATGTTCCGACATGCCATAATAAAATACCAATCCCATAGCCGCACTGTCCATGATAACACCCCTTACCCCCACAAATGGAAGACACACCCCAAAGGAAAAATCTGCCAGAAGGGAGTAGAGCACTCCGAAAATCACTCTGATTACCAGAAACATTGCCGCCGTATGGGCTGCCACATCCAGCGGTGTTACATTTTCGCCAGGTTCTTTATCCATCAGAAATATGATAGATAACAAAAACAATGCTTCAATCGTCACCAAGAAATATGCTCCCCGCCAACCGCTATAATAAATTGCATAAAACAACGGATTGTGGCTTGCTGCAACAAAGTTTACGACGCCGGAATCATTGGTCAGCACTGAGCTGGCTCCCCTCGAAGTTGTAAAATCCAATAATTTCGTGACATTTGCATGATAATAAGAGGAAGATGCATCCCCGGCCATTGCCATTCCGATATAAGCAGGTAATGCTTCTGCACTCCCGGCCAGTACAAGGAGAACTCCTGTCAGGAAAACTCCGTATGTAAAAGATAACAGTCCTGCGATCCATCTCATTTTATAATTACAATTCTTCCAGAGAAAAAGTCGGATTTCCCCTAAAACAGTACTGAAATTTAAAAACAGAAGTCGGAACATAAAGTTTCCAGATAAATTTTTAAACAACAGTATTTCTACAATACTTAATGCCAAAATCTGTATCACACCGGAAACCACGGTACCTGTCTGAAACTGACTGTCCCGCATTTTTTTCACAGCAAAGCCTGTCCAGAGTGGGAATACAAAAAGTGCCATCAGATCATATAGGTATGCTGCCCGGTAGCTCACCTGTCCCTCATCCCATATGCCTGCCAGAGAGCTGCAGTAAAGCAGAATCATCCAGCATACAATTAACATAACTGCATATTCTATTCTTTTTTTTGATATTTTTTCCATAATCAGTGCTCCTTATTTTTCATCTTTTCAATATGTCGTTCATATGCATCTGTAATCTTCCGGTAACGTTCATCTTCCAGCGTATGGTACCTCTCTGTGTAGATTGGCTTCTGCCCACGTCGAAAGATTATCTCAGAACCGACCGGCATATATAGCACATCTTCCAATGGCATATTCGCCTTCAGAGATATGTTTCGGCATGTATTCAGATCCATTCCGCCGAGATAAACGTAAGTATCACAGTTGTTTATGATCGTTTGCGCGCCGTCCTCGCCATACATGGAGGAGAGCTGACTTTCCGATTGAAGCATAATGGTTGTCGAAATCCCTTTTTCACGAAAAACGCTGATATGCTCCTGAAAAGCATCCACTTTGCCTCCGGTTGCAAAATCATCCGCCAGAAAATCTACCGGGATTGGCAGACGTTTATCCGGCTGTTTTTCCGCCAGCTCGAAAAGCCGCTTAAATGCAATGCTGTAAAACATGGCAATAAAGGTATTTATTGCCGGATTCACCGGGCTTGTTGTGATAAAAAGTACCGTTTTTTGTGTGGCTAATTCATCAAAGTTCACTCTTTTTTTCATAGTAAACATGCTTCGTAGTTCCGGAGTAAATACTTCATCCAGCATTGTATTTAACGATGAAAAAATACATCCAGCTGTTTTGATCGGCACGGAATGAAATGTCTTCCAGCACCGGACAGCGTAGCAGGATGGATCCTTTTCTTCCAAGTCCTCAAACAAATAATCATGATTTGTATATATTAATCCATTTCTTGATGTAAATTCCAGATCGTCATGGAACTCAAGTAAATCACTAAACGTAGCATTTTCCCTGGTTTCAAGTACATATGCGCTTTCAGCTGATAATAAACTGGTAGCAGCCTTGTCCCAGTAGGGATCCATCGCAAAATTCCCCTTTTTATCGGCATAGACAATACTTCTTGCAATATGTGGTATATCTGTATAAGCTGAAATCTGATCCATCAGATCGAATCCTACGTTTCCGGCTTTCGGATCCACAAAATTCAGATCCCACACCTGATAACCCCTCTTGCGCAATACGGGTGCATATTTCTCCACGATACGCCGTTTGGTGACTGTCACAATGAGATTATGATTTCTTGTTTCCAAAATTTTCGGCTCTGCAACACTCACCGTCTTTCCTGAACCGCTGGTACCCACGATCACTGCATTATTATTTATCCCGGTCTTCTCAGAGTCCGTACTGAAAATTGCTCCATCTCCCAGGATCATTCTGTCTGATTCTGATTCTTCCAACATTCTCATATTATTGTTTCTTTTTTCCATCTGCTCCTCCTTCCGTTTTTACAGATTATCTTCTTCCATCTTCAGCATTTCATCAAAACGTTTGATAGCATCGCATAATCCAAAAGAAATGGCCTGTTCCGGTGAAAAATAGTGATCGTAGCCTGTTTGCCGATCGATTTCTTCCACTGATCTTTTCGTATGTTTCGAAAGGATTTTATTGATGCGTTCCTTCATATGAAGCAGAGTGTCTGAGATAGATTGAATACTGGACGCATTTCCGCTGACATTTCCTCCAAGCAGCGGCTGATGCAGCATGAGCTCTGAGTTAGGCAGCATATAACGCTGTTTTCCGGCTGCAAAAAGCACTGCTGCCATGCTGTAAGCTGCGCCCACACAACAAGTGATGATCGGAGCCTGTGAAGAAACGATCACATCGTAGATAAGAAGGCCGCTGCTCTGGATCTCGCCGCCCTTGCTGTTTATGTAGACGAAAATCGGCTTCTTCGTGCTCTGTGCGTTAAGCCACATAACCTGCTTGATAAAATTCATTGCCGTCTCTTCATCAATGACTCCCTGAAGAAAAATATTTCTTTCTCCCATCAATGTTGTTTCTATGTCCATTGCCATAGTGCCATTAGATGTTTTTACTGGTACCTGTACCTGCATCTTTTTTTCTCCTTTCTATGCGGTTCTTCCTGTTTCTTTTTGCTGTGGTTCTCCTCCCGGCAGACGATACCAGGACTGTTTTCCCTTTTCATCCAGCACATAAAGGTTTGTCAACGTTTTTTTCATATGTAATAAGTCTTCGGTATATAACAAACTGTCCTGCTCACTGTACAAGCTATGGTTGCGCAGATAACGGTCAATTTCCAGATTATGCTCATAATTTTCTCCGCATATTACAAGCTGTGGAATTGCTTTATAGCCGTAATAATTGGTTTCCAGATAAGAATCACTGTTTATCAGGGTATAGTAGCGCTCCACCTTATCGCCAAGTTTCTCCAATGCTCCCGGTGCTGATCGGACCACTTCGTACAAAAGCTGTGACTCATCATCCAGCAGGACATTTGCCGCCGTTCGCAAAATACAGTTATTTGTTATTGGAAGTTCCTGGTTCGGCCGCATGGTCTCCAAAATACCGAACCGCTTCATGGAACAGCCATTGTACAGCATATTGGTAACGATCGTGTTTCCAACCAGGATTCGTTTGATCTCCTCTGCAGTCGGATAACGATTCTCACGCCGTCTTCGCTCACTGCCGACAAACTGATTGCCGGAATGGAAATCCACGCGCTTCGCAACTGCAATTTCATGACCTTTGTATTCCAGTTCATAGCATAACTGTTTAAATGTGCTGCCCGGCTCTCTAATTTCCAGCTGCATCAGGATGCGCTTATCCCGAAGCTTTTTCAGATGCCTCTTAATCATGTTTCTGTTGGTTGTGAATCCCCGAAGGGAAACCAGCTGGTAGATCAAAAGAGAACTTAAATATCTGCTGCGGGCGACTTCCTCTATGATTGCAAGATCCAGGGCATCCAGTTCCCGGAATAAATCCTGCCAGGGTGTCCACTCATTGGGCTTGATGTTCTGTGAAACCACTTCCTTCTCTCGCATTGCATATACTGCATTTGGAGTCTTCTCTTCTGATACGCCATTGTCAAAAAAACGCTGTGTATAATTTTTCGGATCATTATAACGTGATATTTTTCTCATATTTTCTATTTCCACCTCTTACTTTTCTGTTCCGTTTTCATTGCATCTTTTTTCTTCAGTTACTTTTTCATAATTCATTTGACATTTTTTCCAATAACATTATGTAAAACGGACATTCGCAATCCACTTTCGCTACTTGCTTATGAACGCAGTCGCTTTGTTTATTCTGCATTCACATTATGGTCTTTGCATAGCATCTGAGTAATCTTCTCCCGTAGGGAATCTCCGTTCAAATTGCAGATATAATACTCACAGAAGTATTCAATTGTTTCTGCTTTTTCTTCTGACACATTTGGGTCCACCAGCATCAAACGGTCCGGAACAATATTGTAAGTCTTTCCCAAATCGTATAATAAGGACCAGTCCTTAAAATTTCTTCCAGATTTACATTCCAGAATGTAAAAATAATTACCAAACCGGATCACGATATCGAACTCATTTTTCGGCTGACATTCCGACCTTTTTTTTATTTTTACATTGCGGTAGACCCCATAGGTAGCTATTTGATTTCTTTTTGCCAAACGTTCTACAATCCTTCGTGTTTTTTCATAGATACCGAGTTCCAGGAATTTTCCTTCCAGGAAACGTCTGGCCGTAGTTGTCATCAGCAAAGTTCCTTCCAGCAAATTATTGCTCTCACTGAGTTCCAGTCCATTGATGATCAGATCGTTCATACTCAAAAGCAGGGCAGCAATCGCTTTTCGCTCCTCCTGTGATTTATCCTTTAAAGAAAATTTGAACCAGTTTCTGTTCTCCGAATAACAGATCCGAAATTCATGCAGCAAATCCTGGATCAGGGCTATCTGGTCTGTCATTCTGGCAGCCAGGTTAACCACCGACTGAGGGACTTTCCGCTCCTCTTCCTGAAGTTCTACAATGAGGTTCTGCATATTTCCAACCAAAGAATTCAGGTTCGGAACGTTTTTTGCCCTCCCTGCACTCACTTTCTGAGCCATATTATTCTGAACAATATTGGATTTTTCTTCTTCCGTAGAAAACGGAACTGCACAAAGTGCTTTTGCTTTTAACATAAGGCTTGTCCTCCTTCTTCTGATTTGTAAAGCGGACATTCGCAATCCGCTTTTGCTACTTGCTCATGAACGCAGTCGCTTTGCGACCTGTCAGTGGGAGCTTTTAACTCCCACTGACATAAGCATCCCCCTTACCCACCGCTTAGTGCTCTACGCACTTGAAGCGCGGGAATGCTTATTCTGCGTTCAAAACATTGCTGCCTCATCGTAAATTTCAAAATATTTGTTTTTGTGATGCTTACGTTTTTTATGTGATCCATAAGTATGTGCATTCTGTTTGCAGTTTTTATTCTCCAGCAGACGCCAGATACGCTTCAGCTCTGTCTGGAGTTTTTGGTTATGCCATTCATGGAAATCATAAAGCTGGCGAATGGTTCTTCCCTGTTCACCGAAATGATTTTTAACAGACGGTGAAAAACGGATTGGATCACCAAGTAACTGTTTCTTTCCAGTACGTGCTTCCATATGTACGTACTGAATGGTGTCATAGTCTACCTGTTCGATCATAATACGGTCACTTTCATTTACATTTGCATGGATTTTTTTCATGGTGTAGGCCTCCTTAACTTTGATACTATTGTTTTACCATTCGGAAAGCATTTCAAAAATTGCCACATTTTTTTCCTTTGAAACTCCATATTTTCCCTTTGAAACTTGTCTTCTGTATTGCTGTCATAGTATAATTATTTTATACATGGAGTACGCAAAAAGCCCCCAGCATGCCAGGGTGTATACTCGAAGTTCTTTGGAAACAATGTCGTTCGGTCTGATTAAGTTTCAAAGATTCTATGCAACACAAAGGCACTTTTCGGGGACTGGAAAGAGAGGGTATTATGATTCAGATCACATGGAACAATCTGGTGCCGCCTGATTATACTCACCAGGAAATTCTAAACGAGTTCCTGAAACCGGCGGTATTTGACAATCCGGAACTCGGACAAGCAATTCGAACATCTCCGTATTTTATAAAAGACACAAAAAAAAGGGAAAAGGAAACGATTGAAGTCAGTCTGATGAACAACAAGGCTGCCTGCAGCCGCTTATTTAAATACGATCCGAAACAGTCTCTGAATGATTCAGAGAAATTACTGCATCTGCTCGTGGTACGACCGGGAAGGGAATGCATTCCTTATGCCATGGATACCTATCCCATTCGCCATGCATTCAAGGAACAGTGGAAGCGTTTTTTTGATGACTCTTCTGTTCTTTATCAGAATTTTTCCGGCAATCGAGACGATTTACTGGATGATTATAAAAAATATATCCGGCTCTTTTTTGATGATAGCTACATGTGGGAAACTTTTGAAGCCGAGGCAAAACTCGACACGCTTAAGCAGAAGAAAAAAGAGAAAAGAGATTTCACCGGAGGAGTGTCCATTGCCCTCCCGTATAACGGCAGTAAAATTCATCTTTCCGATCTATTGAAGGCCATTGAAACAGCTGATTATCAGCAGTCTCCTTACGATGATGAGAGAAAGACCCCCGGCATTTCCGATGAAAATAACCTCTTTTTTGAGCGTATGGCTACCCTTTCTGTCGTTGCTACTGTATGGAATATTTTTATAGCTATAACAGACAGTGATTCTCAGAAAGTAAAGAAGAACATAAAGCAGGACACACAAAACATACTGGCTCTGATCAGGATGATTTTTCCCCAAAAAAAGATCCGTGAACTGTTCCCGCATCCATCTGAGACCATGCCTTCGAATCAGTCTGCGAACATTCCTGCTACCGCTGATCATTCCGCAGCAAACGCACCATTCAACTGCAAAACAGAAGATAACAAGGCTCGTGAAATGCTGAATCCGGTACCAGGATATATCAATGCCGGAAAATTTTGCCAGGCAGGTGAAATATGCAAAGATGTATACCTTGAATTCTATTCTTCCGCTTCTGACCAGGTACTTGCAGATGCTTTGAATCATCTGTATACATGCTGTACAAATGGCTATCGGATTCCTGATAATTTTACATCCATCGAAGACATAAAGGAACGGGCTGATCACTATGGAAATATATACACTGGGCAGAAAAGGGCGCATATAAAAGCAGTTCCTCCAAAAACAAAAGGATTCTCAACCGGATTTTTTACTTTCAACTGTGAAAATTCCATATCTGAATGGATAGAAAAAAGCAAACCAGAATCATGGGTTAAAACGGTTTCAGATAAACCGGAGACAACCCTCCGACCGGATAACAGTCAGAGAATCCTGCTGATCAATGATGATTTTTCTGTAAACCTGCAGGATGCGCTCAACATTCTGGATGCCATTAAGGAAAGTATTTCTGAAAAAAAAGAAACCACGCTCTCCAGCTGGGCAAATTTTGAACTTTATATCAGATGCAACGAGACAGACGCAACCGCGTTACTGGATACCGCCCTCAGCTATTTTACGGAAGACAGTCAGATTCAGAATTCTGATCCATCTTCTTTTATTAAAGTTTATTGCATGGACGAAGCCAAACGAAGTGCAGATTACTTATTTGCCAGACATCCGCTTTTTTATCCCCTTACGATATCCCGGGGGATAAAAAAGGTCGAAAACACTGCAGATGAAAGTGACTCCCCAAAAAACATACCGACTGAAGATGATCACAAACTTCATGTGATCATCCTGTCCGATAATCCAAACCATAATTATGCGAAATGGCTGATCAAAGAAGCATTTTGGCTGTTACCCCGCATGCGACAGAAAATAGCAACGCAAATCACATTGATTTCTCCAACGGCATGTGACATATGTGACGCTATTTTAACTGATTGCCCGGGGCTGGCAAGTTTTTCCTCCTTTTCCAAAAACAATAATATGTCTGAGAAAAGAACAACCGTCAGCCGTGAGTCTGAGAATATAAAGATTGCAGAGATTGACTCCCTCGAAATTCACTATAAGGATACTTCCTTTTCGGATCGTTCTCTTTTGAATACCTTGTGGAGTACATACGCTACCAGTGATTATTTATATTTCATTGTAGATTCCGCAAATGACATTGAGAGCATCCAGCTGGCAACCAGAGTACGTGAACTATCCATACGAAAATCAGTTACCGATGGACAGATTGGAAGTTATTCAAAGAAAAACTTTCTCATTGCTGTTCATTGTACCAATCCTGATTATTCCGGTCTGGCAAAGGATCTGATCATTCCAAAGGAACCCGCCGATGGGGATCAGTGGTTTAACAACTATCATTTCATTCCATTTGGGTCCATGGATCAATTATACTCCTGGGATGAATTAAACGGAGGTATCATTGAAGAACTATCGCAATGCGTTCATTTGCAATACTGTGAATCTTCTGTCGAAAAAGAAAGGTGTAAGGAAAATTTAAAATCCTATTTTGAAAAATTATATAACAGGGATTCTTCTTTTTCCGCTGCCATAAGCTTACCGTACCGTCTCTTTGAGGCAGACATTTATCCAACAGAAAGCCAGATCTGGGATATTCAGGATCCTGATGCCTGGTGGAAAGAAGAAAACAGACTCCAGATGGCCGAAACATATCGTGATAAAATGTTTCAAAAATCGTCTCGCTTCTCAAAATTTGTAAAACCGGATGTTGCAAAAGTCAATGAAGCCCTCCGACTGGACCTGGCGAAATATGAACAGATGCGCTGGTGCTGCTATCAGCTGACACGCGGATGGCTGCCCATCGATCCAACCACAGTTTTGCAGTATATGCGAAACGGGGTAAACCGTCATGTTTTACAAATAGCAAAACTTCACCCCTGCATCTGTTCCTGGAATGGTTTAAAACAGTTGCACTCAAGTTTATCCAACGCAGCTGCAAGCGGGATATGGAGCAAAAATATCGATGCCTTATCAAAAGAAGAGATTGAACCTCTGTTGGATAAAAAATTTAAAGAATATTATGCTTATGATGGGGATTATTCGTATTTTCAAACACTCAACTTTGATAATATTGAAAAAACAGCTGATATCCTGAAAAATAAATGGCACACCGATGAATTGTTTCTTTCTTCCGATGAGATTGACCGATAAAATAAAAGGAGAGCCCATGACAAACAATATGCAAAAGATAAAGATTTTTTTAGCATCTTCACTGGATGAACTGCGAGAACAGAGAAATGAACTTGCACGATTCGTGTTGGGAATCAACAATCACCTGATCAGCCAGAACATCTACATTGAACTGGAACTGTGCGAAGAACTAAATCCGGCATTTGTTTTAAGCCGGAAGCAGGAGGAATACAACAATTATATCCGCAATGCAGATTATGTATTTTTTCTGTTTTTAACTAAGGTCGGAACATATACCAGAGAAGAATTTGAAGTAGCCTATCAGCATTTTCAGGAATATCAGAAGCCGCATATTCTGACTTATTTTTATCATGATCCCGCAACGGACGCATCCAGTGAAAGTCACAAATTTGCGGAAGAACTGAGTGAACGATACGGACATTATTACTGTATCTGCAACAATGTGGAAACAATAAAACTGGCTCTTTTATTACAGATTTCAAACTGTTTTTCAAATTTACAGAATGTGACATTAAAAGAAGGACATGTCTATCTGGATGATGTGGATTACCTTGCCTTTGATGAAACGGATATCATTTCCGGGAACTTGGAATACCAGCAGGTGATTCAAAAATTAAATTTACTGGAGCAGCAGCTGGAACAATATGCCCGGACTCCTGATGAAAAAAGAGAAGAAATCATTTCCTGTAAGATAGACCGTGAAATGCTACTGCAACAAAAACAAAATATCGAAGATCAAAGTCTGAAGTATATGCGCAAAATTTATGAAGACATCCTGCATGGATCAATTTCCGAATTTAAGGCACGATTATATCACCTGATTGAACAGGGCAAACTGAATGAAGCAGACAACCTTCTGCAATTATCCACTCTGGATAATTTTAGCAATAACCATCAGCAATTACAAATGCAGCAACATGAAATGGCAAAAGAATGTATTGAACTTTATGAACAGAAAATCTCTCTGACTGAGATGCAAATGCTGGCGCCACAACGCATAGACTTAATTTCAGAATGTTACCGAAAGATCAGAGAAATTGTAGAAATGTCCGGCAAATTCGAGAATGCCTTAATTCCATACATCCATTTTCTGGTAAAAACAGACGGTGACCTCAAAGAAATTGAATCTGTGATTGCTTATATCCAATGGAATCAGATGAAACCGGGTGCTCAGATTCCTTTCAAAGACTACTGTGATTTATATAATGAATTATTAGATTTTTATCTTTCAAAACGGAGTGGTCGCCAATTTCAGGAAACATTATCGCAATATATAGAACGAATAGAAAATGCAACTGAAGCAGATCCAGATGCACTTTTTGATGCATGTATTAAAATTCAGTTTTATTTAACAGATCTCGATACAAAGCGCCAGTGGCTGGAAAAGGCCCTGAACTATGCCACAGAAAATAATTCAGATTATCAAACTGCAATTTATTATAAAGAAATGGGATGTCTGGAAGGAATTTCTGAAAATTTTGAAAAGTCTGAATCCTGTTTTCAAAAATCACTCACCTGTATGGAAGCACTTTACAATGCGGATCCAGAAAAATGGATTCAGGAAACAGTTCAGGTATATCTCGTTGCCGGAAATATATATATGAATAAAGCATGTGACCTGATTGAGCAAACGAATGATGTTGTAAGTTTTTTAACAAATGATGGAACTTTGAAATTAAACGATCAGAATTGGGATCAACGCTTCTCGAACTGGAAACAAAACGCCCAAAAAGCGCAAACCTGGAAACAGATGGCCACTCCTTATTATTTTGCAGCATATATACTTATCGAGTATCACTTAAAGACTTATGACACCTTTGCCAATCGACAGATTCTTTGCCAATGCTTAACCGGACTTGGGATTTATTATGAAGAAGAGCAGAATATTTCAAAAGCCAGTGACGCATACTGGGATTATGTTAATCTCCTGCTTGAAATATATGAAGAGGCGCCTTATCAGGTGGTAAATGAGATTTTAGAAGGTTTTGTTCGTCCAATACGAGTCTGGATTCGATTTCATGTCTGGGGGGATGCGCAATTTGCCCTGGAAAACTATGAATCCATTGCCAATACTTTTTATGAGAAAAACCCTGTAAAATATAGAGAATATGTACAATATGCAAGCACCTTAAATAACGAGTTTCTGGATGAAAAGGAGTGGGACTTTTAGATTTCAAGTCGAACGCACGTGAGACTTGGTGCGTGATTCTGGTCAGCGAAAGCTGACATATTCTTCTCAGAATCACTGCACATCCCCGCGGAGCGTTTATCTCAGTCTGAGATTGTACTCCCACTGAGAAAAACTTGTTATTACTCAATCCTGTGTTTCCCTGCCCTCCAAATTATCATTTAATGTATTCTCGCAATCCTGTGTTTCCCTGCTCTCCCAGTCATCCTTTAACATATTTACACTATCCTGCATCTCTCCCGCCAGTTCGCTGTTCTGCCACTTTTCTTTTTTCTTCTGCGTTTTTTCTCTTTGCATGAAAAAACTGTCCGGATCGGATATTTCAAAGTCTTCTGTCCAACTCCATGCATCTGAGCTGTTATCTGAGGTCACATCAGATTCTTTTCGCTGCTTTGCGCGCTGCGCCAGTTCGGTCTCCACCTCTTTTATGATTTCCATCAAATCTAACCGGTCTGCTTTATTCTGCGATATCATTGCCGGTTCTTGTTCAGATTGTAACTCCAATGCAGATTCAGAGATTGGTTCAGACAGGTTCTCTGTATTCCAGTTTTTAAAATCTGTCTGCCTGTTTATCCGTTTGTTCTTTCTGAAAAAACAAATTATTCTGAATACTGCTACAGCAACAATAATTCCAATAACCAGCCACACATACCGGTATGGTTCCGGGCTCTCCTGTTCATAAAGTATATGCAAAATTTCTGTAATTTCTTTCAACTGCTATTCTCCTTTGCTTTATCCTCTCAGATCCGCCATATTTTTCAGACATATTTCCAGCCAGTTTCTGAGATTATCAGAACGAATCATTTCACCTTCCTTATCAGCCCAACTGTCAAATGTCCACAGATCATATTTGACGTCCCGCAGGTTAAGTCCCAATAAAAGGATACTGTGTCTTCGGGCTGTTTTCAGAAAATGCATACACAAATCTTCGTATTCCTGAAAATTTACCGCGATCTCCAATGCAATACAGAACAGATAAAAGGAATGTTCTTTTCTGTCAAATACAGCACTTTCCTGACACAAAAAACGATATCCCCGGCCTTTTTCTATTCTTTCAAGTACTTCTGCCACTAACGCTGCCGTATATTGCAGATACATTTCTGCAGATGAGAAAAAGGACAAATCATTTTTCACTTCTGCATACATTCTTTTCAGGATTCGCAGTGCATCTTTCTCCCGCCCTTTCATTTCCATAAAAATTTTTGCTATTTTCAGTTGCAGAGTCCAGCGTTTAACATCAGCGTAATTGCTTGGCATTACCGTGTGACAGGTAAAATCATACATTGCCAGTGCGAACTCGTTATTTCCTTCTGACAGATAATAATCACCAATCAGTTCCTGAAAACCATAGATGCTTCCTCTTGACAAAAAATCCGGTGAAACATGTTCGACCAGTAATTTACCGACCATTTCTCCCGTCTTTTGATGCGGATACAGATAATACCAGTTGTATAACTCTGCCATATATTTTCTGTCATCACCCATATAAGCGACCGGGCATGGTGGAATTTCGTATTGATAATCTCCCAACATGCGCCATGCTTCCCGGAGATTATCTGATATTTTATCCAATAATGCCTCTTTTGTTATCTCTGTCGATTTTCTTTGCATTGTTTTTACGTTCTCCTTAGTATTTTGGCATGGTAAATAAAAATGGCTTTTCATCCTGTAAGGAAATAACAGCTTCCCCTAGTCCAAGATTTAATAATTGCCAGTCTTCCACGGTATGTCCCTCCCGCTGAATATCCAAATTATTCTGTTGCGGACTGACACTGAAGTTCTGGTAATTTTCACCCAGACGATTTACCACAAATTGACGCGTATCGTAATCACATAATTTGAAAGTAATGAGATTCTGGAAAGAGGAAAGCACGTTGTCTGCTCCAGCCTCTCCATACACTTCCTTGATGCCGGCAATATTTTGCAAACCACACATTAAGCGAACACCCTCTTCTGTCCCTGAAGGGGATCTGCCAAAATTATTGCTATTAGCTAAATGTTCAACCCGGGGCAATAATAGTGCTTCATCCAGAAGAAAATATTTGTTTCCATTGTATCCGGATCTGCCGCCAAGTGCATTTGCAAGTGCTCTGTCAATGAGCATTCCATACATCGGTGCCATCAGCTGTCCTTTTCGCAAGTCATATTCAATAAAGATTACCTTTCGCTGTCCGCTGTTCATCACTTCACGCATGGAAAATTCTCTGGCAGGATCTGCCTGCGCAAAAGGACCGACAAAAAGTTTTCGGATCATGGCTCCCAGATAGCTCATTACGCCCTGCGTCTGGTTTCCTTTGTTTCCAATGTAATCCAGACAGCTTCGCAAGTCTTTCATCCTCTCCTCTTCAAAAATTTTTCGCAGATCCTCTACTGTTTTTTGCTGGAAAAAATTGACCAGTTCTCTGTTATTCAGCTTCGATGGATCTAATCTCCAGTAAGTCCGCATCAGGTAGATCATTCCTGATGCGAACATCTGCGCAGCCATAGCAGGGAATACCGGCTGGATCTGACTGTCCATGGTTTTAGATAATTGCAAGGCCAGTTCAAAAGCATCCTCATCTGATTCTGAAGTATATATAAGTCTGCCATCCATGCCGCGAGGCATAACTTCTGCAAACAAATTGTGGTAACTGGTGATATCTTTATAAATTTCTCCGTTACCGATTACAATTTTTTCATTTGCCGGAATATGCGGTCCAAATTCTCGCAGGTAATCTCCCTTGGTATCAAATATAACTACGACCTCTCCGCTTTTTAGCGTTTTCAGAAGCTGCTGCAGAACCCATTGAAAAAAGTTCGTTTTTCCACTTCCAGGTGTACCGACAGCCAACAGTCCATACGCCAGATGCTTTTTACTTAATCCCCAGACGTTTCCATTTTTTGGATTTTTAAATATTACAAACGGATCCTTGTCCGGATCTGTTGTCCATTCAGGCACCGGATTTTCATCAATCGCCTGTCCCAGAAGTGTTTGTACGTATGTTTTATTAGTGCTATTATTGCTGTCAGTTATTCTGAACTGTTTCTGTACATAATCGTATGCCATGATATTTTTCTGCCTCCATTTCTTTACAGATCAAGTCCATCGTCCGCACCTTCACCGCCATCCAGATCAATCCCATCGCCAGCGGATTCTCCCTCATTTGATACTCCGGCAGAACTGCCTGCATGTGCGGCAGCCGAATCGTCAGAAATACCTCCTTCCCGTAAGCCTTCTGTTTCAACGGCAGGTTCACTTTCATTTACTGATTCAGCCAGAATGTTGTTTTCATCCAGTTCTGTTGTTTTTGTGCTAAGGTCCATTTTTGTATCCTCCTTTATATCTGCATTGTTGAATGTTCCGTTTTGCAGCTGTTCCGCCTGATAACTTGCGATCATCTCTGCTTTCATGGCATTCTGCGTGTAAATATCATTTACCGGGATATTTGTTTTGTAATATTCATTTTGCAGTGTGGTACTGACATCTTTTACAAACTCAGGATTTTGAAATAATTGAATGGCGTTCTGTTCGGTTGCCTGATATCCCTTTGTCAGAACAGATGTTTCGTATGCTGCAAATGAGTCTTCCGTCCCAAATTTTGAGGTGAGCTGCGTTAAAATCGATGCCGTCTTATTTTCTGCATTCAGATAAGCATCCCGCTCTGTCGGCTGAAAATAGTAAAAATAGTATCCTCCCGGTGTTTCTCCGGTCACATACTGAGAACCAAGCTTGTAACTTCCATCTTTCAATACCGCACTTGTTGTAAAATCGTTGGCAATATACTCCTGTGTCAGATCCGTATTATCTATTATGACAGTGCCATTGATAATTTGATCCTGGAGACAATGCTCATCTTCATGCAGCACTGTATTTAATGCCTGAATATTATAATCTTTTATCTGATTCTCTCGAATCTGACCATTATATTCAACGGACTGGATACCGCGTGTCGCAATATCACGGTTTACATTGATATAACCATTTTCAGCATTGCCGCTTTCTATTGCCGGGAGATCTGCGAACTGCACCAGGGGAGCGCCAACCATCCCTTTCTCCATGGCATCCCGGTTTACTGTCTCCTGAAGCAGATCCCGTTTTTCGGATTCGTTTAATTTAGTGTATACAGATTCACGAAACATGCCATAAAGCTCATCATTGCTTAATTTTCCATATTGTGTCGGATGTACTCCGTATCCATTCTTTTCCATAGGCGGTTACATCCGAAAGAGCCAGATTTTTTCTTTCGCTTTGGTTATTTCACCATCTTCCAATTCCTTCATCACAGCAAGAGCCTCAAGAAAGTCTCTGTTATGCCAGAGGAAAAGAATCAATGATATGGAATGATTTTCGATACAGATCTCTGTAAGTTCTTTTCCTTCGATCCATTCCTCCACATTCTGCATCAGCACTTTAGGGCATTCCTGCTGTATCCATGCCGCTTTCTCAAGTGCCGCCTTTCTTGAAATGCCATAATCCTCAATAATCTTTGCCACAAGTTTTTCTGTTTCAATCTGTTTCATCATGAACAGCCTCCTTTCTTTTATCTAAATTTAAACATGTGTAGCTGCTTTCATCATCAGAGACAGATTTTTCTTTTGAAACTGCCGGTAACATATTTTGAAACTATCAGTAAAGATAACTACCTCATTCATCAAATAATTTTTTTCAACTAGGTTTTTCGCAAAAGAAAAGAGGTGTCGCAAATTGCTAACACCTCAGTATCTTTCAATATTTTCATTAAATTTTATAAATCCGTTGACCATTACTCCTGCAATATTCCATATCATCGAATATACTTTTTTATTCCTGAAAGTATTCGAAGAAATTCCGGTGCATCAGCACGAATTTCCGGAACTGCAACAATCTGGCTATTACCGATGTAAAATTTAAACCCTGAATTTAATTCCAGCTTTTCAAGCTGCATTGGCAAAATCGGCTTTTTGTATGTAATTGCCCGTTCAACTTCTCGCTCTACAAACTGTGACTTCTGGGAATCGTTGGTCAGCAGCAACAAAAAGCAGGAACATTTTTCCAAAGCATCATTAATTACATAAGCATAGCTGCTGCCTGCCGGAATATCGTAGGGAGCCATCCAGCATGGAATCTTCTTCTCCATCAGTAAAAGTCGAACTGAATCTGCAATCTGCTGATTTTTGGAACTATAACTGATGAATACATAACCGTCTCTTGATTCGCCGAAAGCGGCATCCTGCACGATTTCATCACATTGTGACTGAAAACATTTTGTCGCAGAGCCACAGACCGGACATCTATTCGGAGCCGCTTCCCCTTCATAAACATAACCACATATTATACACACAAACTTTTTCATAACCATCCGCTCCTTTTCTCAAAATCCATTTTATTTACACAACGAATACGTCCGCTCAAATTCTCCACGTTTTACAAAATTAAAATCTGCATCCATGACATTTCCAGCTGCATCATAGCTTATGCTGTAAAAAATAATAACTGCATCTTTTTTCGCACTCTCTACAGTCCCCCAGAGAGGAGCGGTATAATACTGCTCCTTCGAATCCGGTGTGATCTGCAATCCTTTCTCCCGGATCAGGAACTCAATTTCTTTGCACATCTCACACTCTGCGTCCCAGGCCCAAAGAGGCTGCGGAATCTGTTCAAAGGTATCGCCTTCGACATGTCTGTGATTCTTTTGAAAAAACGCCTGATCATTGGGATACGGATTTCCTGTGCTGTCTATCTTGATCCAGTCACCACGCGATGCAATCTGGCCATGTTCGGCTCCCGCCTGCAGCACTTCCTGAGAAAATACTTCATATCTATCATTATCTAAAGGAATTATTTTTCTGCTGCGAATCAGCTCCTGAATTACGCTGCTGTCACCTCCAAGCTGATAAGCCTGCACTGTTTTTCCATGATTTTTGATTACTTTATACATTATTGGTCTCCTACTCTGCGTGCTCTGATAAAAACGGTCTGATAGAATGATTCCAGGATTCACAGATCGTGTCCGAATCACCGCTTATTGCACCTGCCATTTTAAGTTCACCACTTTCTGTGACTGCAGCCACACCACCTGACGGATTGCCCGTCAGCGCAAGTACCCGTTCCTGCTTTGACCATTGCGAAACATCTGATCTCCCACGATCAAAATATGCTGCACAAGTGCCGGCAACTTTTATCTGTCCATCCGATGTCAGGCCATATACAAAGGAACTGTCTGCCGTCAGTGTGATCACATCGGCCCATTCTTCTGCCTGCCGTCTCGCATCATCCTGTTTCCCGCAAAACAGAACCCGGTCATCTTTCGTCAACCCGGCAATACAATTACCAGACAGTGCTATCTCTTTTATCTCCGGCCAGTTATCCAGCTGTCCTGTTAATTCAATGTCACCATTTCCATTATCACTTATTTTTATTTTACCATCTTTCTCAAGACCTACAATCCTGTTTTTCCCAGCCTGGAGCATTTTTATATTTTTCCAGCCTGAAACATCCTTTTGTGCCAAACCTGCATATATGATCTCACCTTTTTTCGTAATTCCGTAAGTACAATTCGGAGCTGCCAGAATCTGTGTGATATTACTCCAGTTCTCGGTGTTTTTCTGACCATAACCATTATCCTCACCAAACACTTTGACAGAACCGTCTGTATAAAGCACGGCATAATTGCGTTCACTGGCTGAAAATGCCTGTACATGCTCTTCTTTTTGAATATCTCCACTGCTGTGTATAATAGTCATCTGCCCTTTCAGATCATCTAAATATACAATGCAGCCTCCCTCTGCCCGGAAGAGTCTCCGGGCAGCCATCTTTTTCCGCTTCTGATTCAGCAGATTCTTCTTTTCTCCTTCCACCTGCTTCATCCACTGATCGTATGTATCTGCATTTGCAAAATATAAAATATCCTTTTTATCCATAAATATCCTCCTTGCGTTAAACAGCAGCACGTTTATCCACGGAAATATGAAGCCTGTTTTCGTCTTTATTTTCCATTGTCGCATGCTCCAGATTCTCTGCATCCACGTTTTCTTTCAGATAAATGTAATACTGTTGTGGAATATGCTCTCTGGTATAGTAGCTGCGTTTTTCTCCGGTGGCTTCATCCACCTTGTTTACCGGATTTTTTACCCAGTTCATTCGCATACGTTTTTCGAGATTTTCCGCTTCGCGGCCATTTGCAAAGTTCGGGAGCTTAGCTGCGATCATATTTTCAAAAATTGTTCTGACTGCCTCTCTCATATCATCCTCCAGATAAAACTTTTTACTCTCACATTTTCCTGTAAAAATCCGCAATAGTTCTTCTGCGGTATAATCCGGGAGCAGATAATCATTTTCATATCGGGAGCAAAATCCAGGATTACTGTCAAGAAATACTTCCATCTCATCAGGGTATCCGGCCGCTATGACGGCAAACTCTCCGTTTCGGTCACTCATCTGCTCTAAAATGACATCAATCGCCTCCTGTCCGTAATCGTTTCCTGTGTCCTCACTTCTTTTTAACGTATAAGCCTCGTCTATAAAAAGGACACCACCCATTGCACGTTCAATTACATTCTGTGTCTTGATCGCTGTCTGACCAACATATCCTGCTACCAGATCTGCCCTTGTCACCTTTACCACATGTCCCCGCGGCAAAATTCCAGCTTCCTTATAAGCTTTTCCGATGAGTTTTGCTATCGTTGTCTTACCCACGCCCGGATTTCCGCGAAGTACCATATGCAGATTCAGATCATCCAGAAGTTCTTCTCTTCCTTCTTTTGTTGCCATTTGCTGCAATTCCAGTAAGTCTTTCAGTCTTGTCTTAATTTCTTTGCATCCGATTAATTGTGTTATCTCTTCCATTGCTGTCCTTGTATCCTCCTTTTTTAGTGGTGTTCTTGCATAACGTACCATATCTGCCGGAATATCTTCACCAGTCAGCACATTTCCCAATTCCTGTGGAAAATCTTCCCCAAACGCACCAATCAGGCGATCTATCTGTGCATCCAGTGAAGCTGGGAGAAATGTATTTCTGATATAACGTGCATTTCCAAAATCGCGTTCCTTTCCATGCACTCGGATATACCTGGTTAATGCACGCAGTGCATTTTCTCTGTACTCTTCATCTGCAGTGATTCCTTTCTCTTCCAGCATTTGAAGTAAAATCTCTGTCAGTTCTTTTCCTGTATAATTATCAAATCGGATTGTCTCTGTAAAACGATCTTTGTATCCCGGATTAGCTTTCATAAATTCTCTCATTTCGTCTTCATATCCTGCAACGATCACACAAAGTCTTTCATGATTATTTTCCATATACGGAAGAAGTGCTGCCAGAATAGCCTGACCACGTCCCGTGTGATCCTGCGCCAGTTGATAGGCTTCATCTATAAATAAAATACCGTCAAGTGCCTTCCTTGCAATTTTTGAAAAATCTCCCTGATTTTCCTTGTTAAATACTTCTGCCATCAAATCTGTTGCCGTATATTCCACAATATGCCCTCTTTTTAACATTCCTAAATTTCGCAGAATCTGTCCCCAGTATCTGGCTACTGTTGTTTTTCCAGTTCCGGGATTTCCAAGATACACATAATGCCCCGGTTCTTTTAACTTCCCTGTCAGCATTCTTCTGCGGATTATTTCTACCATCCTTTTTACATACTCTAATCCAATCATCGCATTCAGATTCTGTAACACTTTTTCTCTTACTTCCGAAACAGGCTGCAGGTTTTTCTGAAGTTCCTTCGGAATATGCCGTACCTCGAGGATGCCATATGTAACGTTATTCTCACAGATTGTCTCCTTCTGTGGATCCTTACTGTATGCCCGATCCATATGATTTATCAGATTTTCAGCTTCACGGGCATTCCCCCAACTTTCCGGATCCGCCGTATCCACCCAGTTCTCACAGAAATCCGGAAGCTGTTTTTCCAGTTCCCCGGAAAAACGGAATTTACTTTTTTGTGCATGCAGTTTCAAAATCTCAACCATCTCAGAAGATGTATATGGCTCAATATTCAGCTTCATGGTAAAACGGCTTGCAAGCCCCGGATTTGCCTTTATAAATGTGTCCATCGCATCCTGATAACCTGCTGCCACTACAACCACACGGCCCTTATATTCATCCATGAGCTTACATAACGTGTCGATAGCTTCCTGTCCGAAATCATTTCCACTGCTCTCCTCACGTTTCAGGCTATATGCTTCGTCGATAAACAGCACACCTCCCAGTGCTTCTTCTACCTTCTGTCGCACCAGAATAGCAGTTTCCCCAATATGACTGCCCACCAGCTTTGAGCGGTCTGCTTTTACTACATGTCCGCTTTCCAGATAACCCATTTCAAAGAAAAGCTGTCCCAGAAGTTCCGCCACCGTCGTCTTACCCGTTCCTGGCGGGCCGGTAATGACTGCATGCATCATTTCTTTTTTCTCGACAGGATTTTTAAAATCCGGCTGCAGTCTGGATGCGGTCAGATATGGGACTACTGATAACGGGGATTTTTCTGCGGTTTCATATCCTGACAGTGTTTCTTTCACCGAATCCATCCCGATAAGCCTTGTAAGCTGTTCTTTTGCAGACTCCGGTTTCTTCTTTCCGAACACTTCATAGCAGCTGTCTTTATCCAGCGCTTTTTCCGTTCCAAAGCCACGTAGTCTTGTATACAGTTCTTTGATACGAACCGGCTGCTCGCTCAGCTGCAATGCCTGGTGAAGTGCCACCGCCAACTCCGTCAGTTCACTGAGCGGAAACTTCAGGTTATAATTGATTTTCATATACATCAGCATGTTTTTGAGTTCGAGCGCATTCGGACAAGGAATATTAATGATGTTGGCATCTTTCTTTTCCGCACTTGCCTGTCGTACTTCGTAAATATTTGCCATATCCGCATCCGTATAAATAAACACGATGATATTTTGATTCTCACTTCCCAGACGCTCGTATCCTGCTGTCAGTGAATGAAGAGGATCTTCCCCAAATTCCTGAAGAAATGAGGTTGGATCGTTGATGACAATTGCAGTTTTGATGGATGCATTGTACATATATGCATCCAACTGACGTTTGACAAAGGTGGAATCTCTCATCCCGAGATGAAGTGGTCCGTCACCGCTCTTCCTCTGCAAATTCTTTGGATTCTCTGATTTCTGTATCGCAGATTTTTCTGATACACGGCAGGCATTACGACCACGTCTTAATCCGCCACAAGTGCGGGATACTGTCTGATTGGTATCTTCCTCGCTGCTGCTTTGAGCATCTTCCTTCGAATCCTTCCGCAGTAACGCATATGATGTATCATCATAACAGTACAATTTATTATCCGGATCAAAAAATACGATCCGTTCATATCCACTGTTTTTTAATTCCTGCCAGGTAAGCTGTTCAATGTTCAATTTGGAAATGCTGTCCGGGTAAAACTCGTCTGCTGTCTTTCCGGTAATAAAATACAGTCTTTTCCAGGATTGTTCTGCCGTAAAATAATTTTTTGCCATTCTCACAATTCTCCTTCTTTTTTATCAGCTCATCTGTGTTCGTCTCTTTACATGGGAAACTACTGAATCTGTCTGTGCTGCTCCCACAGGTTTTGCGGCCCGGGCCTTTTCATCGCCATTTTCTACGGCTGTCATATCACTTACCCGGGCAACTTCCTGATGCGTCGCATCCCCGTAACGTCCGGCACAGGGGAAGGAACAGCCTTCTAACCCGGCACTTCTGAGCTTTTCCGCCACTTCTTTTGCGATACGGTCTCTAGTCACTGGATTATTGTCAGCATTCCCAACGATCAGCTCTATATGGTTCGTTACCACCCCGGTATCATCCGGGATCGGTGTAATGACAACTGCCACCTGATCCCGGGTAACCGGATTCTGGAAAATGGCATGATACTCTTCACGATCCTCTCTTCCGAAAAACTCACCATCCGCGTCTGACATCTCGTAATTATCATCCAGGATACTGGCAATTTTGGAAGCCGTCTCGTAGCGGGATACTGACATTGCCACATTGATATGTGCTGCATTCTCGACCAGTACAAGCTGTTCCTGCAGTGAGTGGATCTGTTCTTCTGCCTCCTTAAGCTGTATCCGTGTCATTTTCTCCGCATCTTCCAGTTCAGTGCGTACAGATGTGACCTGTTCCTGTAAAACAGACAGCTGGCCAAAGGTCCAGTAATCAATACCATTTGTATACTGATAGGTGCCCTCTTCTGTCTCTATTTCATAAACTCTGCGTTCTGCATCATCCAGCGCCTCCAGAAATTTTTCCTCTCTCTTTCGAAGACTGTTGTACTGATAATTCCACTCCAGAGCTTCCAGAGACAATTCTTCTTTCATGTCCAGCGCATTATAAAATGCTTCCCGTCCTACTGTGACCGCCGACTGATACTGGCCACCTTTTATATCATCATTTGCCTGACGGATCTTACGATCCAGAAGTGCCATTTTATGATCATCCAGCAGCTGACTCTGAAATGTCTCACGGATCTGGGCTGCCATGCGTGCTGCTTCCTGCGCCCAGTATAGTGCCAGTTCTCTGTCTCCCTGCTCCCTTTCCGCAATCTGCTGTGCAAGGGAATTGACATTTTTGTTTACCTCATTCATCTCACGTTCCAGTCTGCTGCTTACCTGCGCCAGTGCACGGATATTCTCTTCTTTCTGAGCCCGAAGTTTCTGATCAGTTTCCGTTCTGAGCTGCTCGATACCACGCTGCATTTCTCTTCTGTTTCGACTGATTTCTGACTGAAGTGACTGCTGTTCCTCCTGAAAATCCGCTTCCATGCGCTGGATCTGCTGCGCATGCTGTTGCTGCATTGCCTGGATTTTTGCATTCTGCAGTCGCTCTTTTTCCTTCAGCTGTGCATCCAGCCTCTGCACTTGTGCACTCATCTGGCTCTGTTTTCTGTCTGCAGCCGCCTGCTGCTGACGCATCTGCCGCGCCAGACGTGCATTCTCATCTCGTATCCGTCTGGAAACAACATCCATATCCCGTCTCCATATGTTACCAATTGAACTTCTGCTGTTTAATTCAGCGGTCAGTCTCTCAATTCGGCTTCTCTGTTCTCTGATCATGCGCTGCTCTGCGGTTTCGTAATAACTCATATGTATCCCCTTTCTAAATCCCTGAATTTCCTGTAACTTCTTTTTGTCTCATTTTTTCAACTAATCCTTTTGGCGGGATTCCAACCATGCTTATACGTTCTTCCTCATAGAATATTTCTGCCTCTGCCGGCTTAGTTCCAATTTCTTTTGCAAAATTTTGATATCTGTCTGTCAGCGCTATGGCTCTCTGATTGGAAGATCCCCTGAGATTTTTTGAATCGTTCAGCTCCTGCATGTAGGGTCCATCCACCAGCAGATCACACTGCCCCAGCAGTTCTTTATAATCTGGATTTTCTGATTCCTGAAGCTCCTGTATCGTAAAACCAGTGTAGATCATCACCCCAGGATCCGCTTCTTTTCGGATCTCACGGATCAGTTCTGCCAGTGCCTTTGCCTGTAAAAAAGGTTCCCCGCCGCTGATAGTCAGTCCTTTTCTTTCGCTTTGTAAAATTTGCCTGGCCAGCTGCGTTGTATCTGCCGAAAATCCGCCATTCATACGCTGGCTCTCCGGCGTCATACATCCTGGGCATCTGCGTTGGCAGCCCTGTGTCCAAAGCACAAACCGGATTCCCGGTCCCAGTTTTGTAACACCATCCCGGATCGCATGTAACTGAATCTGCATAAGTTTACTTTTCACCTCCTGCTTTTCTTCTGATCTCAATCTTTTTCTGTAAATCTATCACTTCCTGACTGACAGCTTTCAGAAAACTGTCATACTGAGTGATTAATGCATCTGCCTGCTGATTCATTTCTCTGAGTTTTTTCGTAAAATCTTCCGTATTGACATATCCATTCTCCTGCACTACAGACTGGATCCTTTCTAATTCTGTCCGATACGCGGACAGTTCCTTATGAGCATCTGTTGCTTTTTTGACATCACGGAGCACCGTCTGGATATCTGCTTCAAATTCTTCCTCGAGCCTGATCGTATATACATGATCAGAATGCTCATATCTACGAACCAGCAATACATCTGATCCATCCTGCTTTCCAATGGTAAATGCAAGCAGTTCCAACGGTTCTGTCAGCGGTTCCGGCAAAATATATTCCTTTTCTTCGTGATCGATATGAAACCGGATTCGACTATCTGCCTGAAACAGAACCGGTTCTGTATAAGACAGATTTTGCAGATCCTGCCCTTTTTCTGACAGAAGAAGCTCTGTCTCTGACAGTTTTTCCCTGTCATAGACAATCAGTTGATATGTATGCTGTGCAATCTGTTTTTCAGCTTCCGTATTATGGGGCTTCATCCTTTATCCTCCCGCTTATCGACACCTTTTACTCTGACAACTGCTCTGATCACAACATCATCGTCATTTTCATTCTGAGCCTTTTTCATAATGCCAGGTGTGATGCATTCTACAATCCGCTTTTCTGTACCATCGATATTTTCTGCAAGGGTGTGAAAATAATCGTCAAATAATTCCCCCTCTTTCGGGGAATAAACATACAGGTCAAGCCCATGTAAAGCCGTTTGATATTGATTTAAAAAAACTGATAATGTACTTTTCAATTTCTGCAACCCGTTCAGCGTTTCTTCTGAGAAATTCTCTCCAAGAAGTTCTTCACCGAGCACCCCATCTACATTGATGATCCGATAAAGCTCTACATAACACCGTGCCAGTCGCTCCACTTCGACAGGATATAATGATGTCTTCCATCTCTGAAGATAGGAATAAAAATCCGTTTTTGTCTCCTGAATCGTGGAAATCACACTATTCATTGCAATGTTCCAACTTACCTGAAGAATGTTGGTATCATCACACATTTGATCATGAATCTGCTCCATCCGTTTTGTCTCTTTCAGATAGTCTTCTGACAATCGGGCCATTTTTGCATTCATTTTTTCTCTGTCCTGCTTTTGTTGGTTCTCCCAATACTCGCGCATCCGCGCTCTCATCTTTTCCTCTTTTTCACGAAGACTCTCTCTTTTCTGCTGCATTTCAGCTTCTGCTGCACTTTTCATTTCTTCCGCTTCGGTTCTGGCCTGTTCTATGATCTGCCAAGCCTCCCTCTCTGCGTTATTTATAATCTTATTCCTTTTTTCCTTTACTTCATCGAAAAGTGGCCTTATAACCTCACACACTTTTTCCTCATATTCTTTTGTATTTGTATCCTGTATTGCTACATTTTTTTCGTTTCTACACATCTTTTTTTCTCCTATTTTCCTGTCAGTACTTCCCAGGTGTCAGCTGTCGTTTTTTTGTAATAATCACCTTCATCTGACCGAAGTTCAGCCTGTAATCCATAATTTTCCAACGCGGTTAATGTTAATCTGTATTTAAGCCCTTTTTTCACCTCAAAGGGAATCCACAAAATAGAATCACATTCCTGCATATCAGCTTTTTCCAGCTCCTGATTTTTCTTCCTTGATTTATAAATCCGAAACACAACTCGGGAAGACTGACTGACAAAAGGAACTGGCGCAGCGCTGCACGGTCTCGACTGACCATTTTTTATAAGGAATTTTATTTCACCTTCCAGCTTTTCCTCAGACGGATACCAGATGCCGTAACAGCAGTCTGTCAGCTGCTCAAGCACCGGATTTGCCGTTTGGATAACTGCCTTTTTCTCACCTGGTACTTCCGCTTTCTGTTCTAGTTTTTTCTCCTGTTGTGCAATACCATACGCAAAGAGAGCCGCACCATACGCCACAGCTTCCGAAGGACGGTGCATTACAACCGGACACTTCTTCTCCAGCAATACTTCTAAATTTTCGCGGATCATCGGAATTTTACTTGCTCCTCCAGCCAGTACAACTGCATCAATAGAAAGCCCATCTGCATTTGCCTGTTCCAGCATTTTCCAGACCATTTCCAGTGTCTGATATACTAAATACTGTCCGAGCTTTTCAAAACGCTCCCGCGTAAGTTCCACCTGATAATATTCCCCTTCCTGATTCAATATCGTCGCGGTATAAGACTCTGTATCGGACAATGCTATTTTTGCATTTACAGCTTCCTGCCTTATTTCTTCGCGCTGCCTTTCATTGCTTGGCGAAAACTGATATTTTTTCTGGAGCAGAGACAGGATTTCACGAAACAGCAATTCATCGAAATCTTTTCCGCCTACCTGTTCCAGACCATCCTTCAGGTGGAGTTTATAGGGAGTTCCCTCACTCTGTGCAGTCACTACAGCCGTGTCGAAGGTTCCATGCCCCAGATCATAGACCAGAACGGTAAAGTCTTTCTTTTTGATACGGATCTGCTCCGGAGCAACATGCTGCATATAGTGCAGGTAATCAAGTGCTACTGCCGCCGGTTCCGGTATCCGACCAAGTACCCGGATCGGTTTCTCATCAATGACAACCTGCTCAATACTTTTCTGCATTGCGTCCAACATCACCACATCATCTGCAATGGACGCCGGAAATGTAAACACCACATCGTAGATCCTTGGAATTCCCTTATTGGCAAGTTCCGCTTCCGCCAGCGTAAGCAGATCACGGACAATTGCTGCATAGATGCGATTCACTTCTACCGGTTCCGTGACTTGTGGAACCGCAATGGTTCCCTCCTTGAGCCGTGTTTTTACAGCATGGACCAGCTGCTGCGGAGTTCTGGCAAATTTTCGCTTTGCCTCTCTTCCATTTGAAAATACTTCTATATGCTCTCCCGACGGAGCCTCTACATAGGCCACTGTTGACATTCCGAGATTCGCCAGAGAAGCCGGGAGCAGGGGGATTGGATCTGTAATCGGATTTTGAACCACGGATGCATATCCATATCCATTCCCGATATCCAATCCTAATATATATTTTTCATCATCCATGTAATCCATAACTGCCTCCTTTTATGATTTGCTGAGATTGGTCAGTTCCACATTGTTCTGAATTTTATTCTCCGGATGATCAGCCTCTCTCGCTTCAATCGTAAGTACTCCAAGTTTGTCAATGCACAGACGTGTTTCACTTTTGGTTCCTTTCGGTACTTCCTTCCCGCGATCTAATTGAACCCGCATGATTTCCGTATAATCGTCAGATACATTCTCAGTATTTGGATGCGCTGTTTTTGCTTCGTTTACCCGAAACATAGAATAGCGTTGTTTTTCGAGAAGTGTATGGGAACTCTGAAAATCAGTTTTATACGGTATTGGCGTTCCTGCCGGAATGTAGGTCGAGATATACCCTTTTTCATCATCCTTACTATGAAAAAACCGGATTCCCAGATCATATGCGGTCCTGCGCTGAATCATTGATCCATTCTCTTCTGTCCGGATTTCACTGATCAGTTCCGTTGTGCCATAGCGCGCGGCGCCGTAAGCAATTGCCCGATTCGGTCGAAAATCTCTGATTTTTTCTTTAAACTCTGGAATCTCTGTTTCTAATGTTTTTCGAATCATTGGCATCTGACTCGCTCCGCCGGTCAAAACAATATAGTCAGGTTGCTGATTGGAATGATCTGCAAGCATTGTCTTTGTAGCTGCAATGGTTTTTTGCAGCAGATCCCTGGATGCATCTTCGAACTCCTCTCTGGTTACCTGGACAGACAGATACTCATCGTTATAAAGCAATTCTGCCTCCGCATACGAATCAGTACTTAAGTCTTTCTTGATCCTTTCAGATTCAGCACGTAATTTTTCCTTATGTGACGGTTTTAACGATACCTGAAATTTTTTCGTAAGCAGCTGATACATAATTTCATCAAATTCTGCACCACCGACGTCATCCAGTCCACCGACATCAACAATATCGTAGTAGTAGGTATCCCCCTCACTATTTTTTCTGCCCTGTGGATAAACCGCCACCAGTGCAAGATCAAAGGTTCCTCCACCAAGGTCATACACAAGCACTGCTGCTTCTTTGCTGTCACCTGATTCTGCCAGATAATCCAAAGCTGCTGCGGCCGGTTCTGCAATCGTGCCATATACCTTTACAGGTGTTCCATCGGCCAGAGTCGCTTTCTCGGCCTGCTCGATCAAATACTGTCTCTGTGCAAAGGTATAGGAAGCCGGATAAGCCAGAGAAAGCAGGTTCGTCGATAACTGCCAGCCCGACTGTAATTGTCTGTTGGCCAGACGTACACAATGCTGTATTACTTCTGTAATGGCTTCATCGTATGAGAACTCTCTCTTATCCAATGTCATCGTCTGACCAAGATGACGCTTCAGATAACGTTTTCTGTTTTGTACCGGTCTGGCCCGGCTCCGCACTGCATTTTCTCCGCATAGAACCCCTGTTTTATCAGAATAAAAAAATACACTCGGTATTCCATCATTCATTCCACCTGGAAGAAGATCATGCACATTTCCTCCAATCTTTGTGTCACTGTCAAACTCTGAAATAAAACACGGAAAAGAGTTACAGTTTCCAAAGTCCAGTCCGATCACAGTCGGTTTTGTATCCATTTTTATTGCCATTTTATACGCTCCTTTCTCATCCTATGGTGTGAATGTTAAAAGTAAATACTGATGACACTTACACCATTCCATTTTATAAATTCTATTTAAAGGCCATTTTCAATGCATATCCGATACCAAACAAAATGATCAGAATCGGCATAATGCCGTTAATCAATGCTCCGACATGATTCACAAAGGCCTGTCCGATAAACGCTCTGTATCGTATACAACTCGCAACAAACAAAATTCCAATTCCAACGCCCCATCCAATCAGAAAACGGCGAACAGACATCCATATATCCCACAATTCATAACTCATCATTTTTACCACCTCCAAAATCTGCTTCTGATCCGCCAGCGCAGCCGAAGCAGCAAATATATAATTATCGCAAGTGCCACAAAAACTACGATTCCACCGGAACATATCTTTGCTACAAAAACGGCCATGGCAGCCATGATCTTGTTCAGATTCACCATTATGAGCACTGCTCCGATCACTGATAAAATCCCCAGTACTCTTGTCACGATCTGCACCGGTGAAAGGTTCCGGATTCCAGCCATTCTGTCTGACTGATTTTGAAAAATATTTCTTCTACGTCTCATCTCTCATCTCTCCTCCGTGAATATCAATTGCCTTTTGGCTTCCTGCTTTATTCTGCATAAATTCATCTGCGCGAACCAGATAAACAGCATCCCCCTCCATTGTTTTTAATGCCACATAGGTAACCTGTGTCGCCAGGCGAAATGGAAATACATGCAGATCCTGGCTGCGTACCCGCAGGCGCGATTCTGAATGAATCTGCCAGGTGACTGTCCGCTGAAAAGTAAATAAAAGATGAGGCGGTGTCCCTTCTGTCGGCACTGGAAAATAGTATTGATATTTGCCAAATAACCGGTCTGACAGTTCTTCTGTTGCTGCAGGTGTTGACTGGGAAAACATCACAATATTCGCAAATGACATATCTCCTGGATTTTTCAAAGCATTCACTGGATTCTGTGCCAGAAATATAAGCTCTATTCTTCTTCTGTGTTTCTCCTGCAGCAGATATTGCAACAGTTCATCTCTTTCTGCTTCAAATGTCATTTCATCCAGAAGTACACGAAAGCGCATACCCTGTTCCAGGCAGTTGTATATTTCTTCTTTTAGATAAGCATTTAATATCCGGTTATTTCCAGATATGGCATAAAAAGCAAACAGGCTGATATTTTCCTTGATTCCATTTGGAAGATTACATAATGTATCGTTTCCCGGTGCTGATACGTTTCTAAAAATTTCTTCCAGCTGTGCACAGATTTTTCGCAAAATCTTTCCGGCTTCATGATTGCCTCGTATATTGTCGGCCACTGCACTGGGAAGTCCATATTGCAAGGCAAGTTCTGAAATCACATGATCTTCCTCACGCAGAATCTCCGTCATAGCCGGCAGGGAAAGCGGATATTTCACGGCGATGATATCCAGCAATGCCTCTGTGTAAATGATTACTTTTTCAATTGCCGCACCTATGCCAATTTCCTGTGCTGTCAAGCTCACCATTCTCTGAATCTGTTCCTTTGACATGCCAAGAAGCGGATGATAACTTTTCTCAGAAGGACCGGAAATTCTCACATTCGTAATTTCGCCCCGGTTTCTGCATCTTTGTAGTTCCTCAAATAATTCCAGGTGCCCGGACAGCAGGATTGTCGGCATGTCTGCTTTCTCTACACAGCTATTGATCAGACTCAGTATCAGATTCTGATCTCCTGCATTTTCTCCCGCAATCAGCAAGTCTCCACGCATATTTTGAAAAAAACTGCGTCTGTCAATTGTGCCTTCAAACACGTTTCTATTTTGATTTAATTCTTCGCATGCAAATGTAACCTTTCGTCTGTTGCCCATTTTTACTCCTTTCACTTTCCATTTCTTTTGTAAGTTTAATATACATCTCCTTTTCTGATGCAAATACCCCAACTGCTAATTGATTTGAAACCACTTTTTTGAAACTGACACCGGGTACAGACAAATTTTGAAACTGCATAAAATAATCTGTGCATTTGTAAAAAAACGGACAAAAAAAGAGAAGGAAAATGCTTGTCTCCTTGCATTCTTCTTCTCTTTGTAAAACGGACATTCGCAATCCGCTTTGGTTATTACTCCTTACATCGAAATGTAATCTTCACCCGGAAGAGATCATCTTCCAGACTCAGTTCAAATTTTCCGCCCATAAGTTCCGTAAGCATCTTGGAGATCGAAAGTCCCAGTCCACTTCCCTCTGTGCTGCGTGATTCATCGCCACGCACAAACCGCTCCGTCAGGCTGTCTGCGTCTACGTTCAACAATTTTTCGGATATATTTTTCATCGTAAAGGAAGCCTCGTAGCCTTCCTTTGCCACTTCCACATACACGCGGGTATCAGACATGGCATATTTTGCTGTATTGTTATAAAGGTTTCCGATCACACGCCATAATTGACGTCCATCCGCATAGATCATCACAGCTTCCTTGGGGAACTTGCTGATCACATTCAGCCCTTTCTGCTCCAGTTTTTCATTGAACTCACCACCAGTCTGGCGCACCAGTTCTACCAGATCGATATCATCCATCTGAAGAATAATATTACCGGAAGAAATACGGGATACGTCAACCAGATCTTCCATCAGCTGTTTTAAACGTAATGCCTTGGATTCCAACACTTCTATATATGCTTCTGCATTCGGATTATCAATTTTTTCCCGACGAAGCAGTCCGATATAGTTAATAATGGAGGTTAACGGTGTCTTAATATCATGGGAAATATTTGTGATCATATTTGCCTTCATACGCTCATCCCGTACACTCTCACCAATGGCACTGGCCAGTCCCTCACCAATATGATTGATGCCCTCTGCCAGATGATATTCATCCCCTTGATATTCTTCCAGATTCAGCTTATAGTCAAATTTTCCCTGGGTGATCTGGTCAATTCCTTCCAGTATCTTCCGCCGTTGAATGACACGCTGTGAAAAATAGAGCAACGTAAATATCAGAAAAATGATCAGCAGAATATATGCCCAGATAAATCCACAATGAAAAGCCAGATAAGCAATTGCTACATTAGATAAAAGTATCGCCCAGATAATCACCGTCATCCGATTTCCAAGATAACGGTTATTCAATGTGGTTTTCAAATTCACCAGCAACCAGTGCAGATAACTGTTTTCAATAAAGGTATCTGCCTTTACCCGTCGCACCAAACTCAGATACATTCCCATAAATATACAATCACCAAGTACGGTAAAAGTTCCAACCACTACCATGCGCCCCATCACACCGTAATCCTGATTATGTACACGCATGCCCAGTGCAGCTAAGGCAACACTGAATACAAATAGTAAAGCGATTGGGATCTCCGTCCGCAGTTTGTCAAAGTTTGCCAGATGAATCTCCTTATCCTCGCTGCGCTTTGCTGCTGCAACAGTCATATAGCACAAACCTATAAGCCAAATCACGATACCGACAGCTGCCAGTACAAGGCTTCGCTGCGCCCAAGGGAATAATTTGTCAAATTCCCGCTTTGCAACCGCAAGATCATCCTCCTGCGGAAATTTAATATCCACTGCAACGATCAGCGTGAAATCCCCTTTCTGCAGTTCATTGTACTGTGCCATATTCTGGTAATAATTATTCTCCATGCCGCCGATATTTGTCTCAAAACGGAATGTCTTATTATTGTAACTCAGATAACGGCCATAATTTACTGCCGCCTCATAAGCATCCTCCTGCTTCTTTATGTCCTTCATATTGGTTACACAGGTACCATTTTTGAAGTCACTGAGCCAGTAATATATGTTCGTATTGTTCTGATCATATTTATTATTATATATTTTATAATCCGCGATCTTCTCCGGTGAAGCATTCACAGTCTCCGGACGACTCTCATCATATACACCGTCTGTCTCAAACTGTTCTTTCAGATTCAGATACTCCAACAATTGCACCATCTGTTTGGAAAAGGTCCGCTCAAAATATCCGGATTCCACAAAGGATGAATTCTGCAGATCTCCCATGTTCAGCATATTCTGATTAACGCAGGTGCTGAACAGTACAATGCTGACAGCAGCTACAACGGCTGCGATCATCTGCAATCCGATCACAATGGCCTTTGCCAGTGATGAATATCGCTTTCTGTTCTGTTCCATCGACTACCTCGGTTCTATTTTCTCGATTTTGTATCCAACGCCCCAGACCACTTTCAGATACTGCGGATCTTTTGGATTGATCTCAATTTTTTCCCTGATATGACGGATATGCACAGCTACCGTATTATCTGCTCCGATTGCTTCCTCATTCCAGATACTTTCGTAAATCTGATTGATGGAAAAAACTTTACCCTGATTCTTCACAAGTAAAAGCAGAATATTGTATTCAATCGGTGTCAGACGTACATTCTGTCCATCCACAGTTACTTCCTTCAAGTCATCGTTGATGGACAGGCCGCCAGTCTGAAATATTTTACTGGATTCTGCCACATTTCCGAGTCTGGTATAACGCCGCATCTGTGAGTTGACTCTTGCCACAAGTTCCAGCGGATTAAAAGGCTTTGACACATAATCATCTGCACCTACGTTCAGACCAAGGATTTTGTCAGAGTCTGCTGTTTTTGCAGACAGCACTATGATCGGCATATTGCTCTCCTCACGGATTTTTAAAATAGCGCGGATACCGTCCAGCCTCGGCATCATAACATCAATGATCACCAGCTGAATATCTTCTTTTTTCAGCATTTCCAGTGCCTGCACACCATCATACGCCTTAAAAACCTGATACCCTTCCTGCTGCAGATAAATCTCAATGGAATCAACAATGGAAATATCATCATCACATACTAATATATTGTTCAATGGAATTCCTCCTATTCTTCTCTGCCGAAAATCAGATCTTTTAAGATCGCACTTGCATCTCGTTTTTCCCGTTTACGGTTTTGGATCTGCTCCCGCTCCTGTACAAATTCATCCTCCAATACAGCCTGACGGATGGATTCTTCATCTGGGAATTCCGGATTTGGATGCGTCAGCGTTTCTTCTGCCTGCTCTGGATCGTTTCCCTGAGTGCTCTGCTCTGCTCCCTGGCTCGCTTTCCACTTAAAATAAGCTGCATCTGTATTGATCTTAATATCTGGTTTTTCTACCGGAAGTGGTTCTCTGGCAAGTTCTTCCGGTCGTTTTGTGCCTGAATTTTCAAAATACTGTTCGTTTACTTTAATGTCCGGCTCTGACGGCGGAATATACATCATACTTCTGGCATACTGCACACCAGCTTCCTTCTCAGCCTCCAGATCACGGTTTTTGCGTGCCCGCTGGCGGTTGATATCGTCTATGATGGACAGATATTTCTTTGTATCTGACAGATCCGCCAGCTGTCCCTGGAGTTCATTTTCATGAGACTGCAGTTTGTCCTTCTGCTCCCGCAGATCCTTTTTAAACTGTAAAAACAGATCATTCATGGAATCATTGGTCTGATCCATGAGCTCCCGGATCGCTCCGATCATATCTGCCGTGTAAATAACGGAAGCTGCATAGACATCTTCTGCATTGGCATTCGCCGCCTCAATGATCTCATTTCCTTTTTTCTGAAATGCCCGCTCCGCATTGTTTCTGCTCTGCCGGGTCTGCTCGTACTGATCCATCATATCGTAAATTCCCTGATTTAAACGATCCAGCAAATTCAAAAATTTCTTGCGGTCAATAATTACTTTATCCGGATGTCCATCTACCATTTCACTTTTGGAAAATGTAACATGGATTTCCTTTAATACCCGTTCTACCTTATCCTGTGGACTCATTCTTTCCTTAATTTCTCCTTCTTCTTTTTCCTTTCCTGATTCAAGTCGAACGCACGTGAGACTTGGTGCGTGATTCTGGTCAGCAAAAGCTGACATATTCTTCTCAGAATCACTGCACATCCTCGCGGAGCGTTTATCTCAGTCGGAGATTGTACTCCCACTGAGAAAGACTTGTTATTACTCACCACTTGCAGAAGTGGGAGTCTTCTCGACTGAGATAACACATTTTTGGATATAACATACAGAGTTTTTCCTCTGTACCCGAGTGACATGCTCCCACCACTTAAATCACAGATTTTGAAGTGGGGGCTTCTTGCTCAATGGCTCTACTGAGCCAAGTA
>CAKRKO010000007.1 GCA_934358495.1 uncultured Eubacterium sp.
GGTATTTGTGTCTGTTTTTAGATTTCCATGTTCCCATGCCATGAGTATACAATAATTTCTGATTTTTAGCTACCTTACCCCCCCGTCTAAAGTCAGTGGGATTGCGGTAGCCTTATTTCAATCATCTTCCTGCCATACAGGTTATCATCCTTGACCAACACCGCATATACACAGGTTACATAAATCAGATTTCGCAACGGCATATTTTTATTCACTGTTGACTGATGCTCATACAGTAATAACTGCGATGCAATCACGAATGATACATCATTTCGCATCCCCATGTACGTTGCGTTCTCCAACGTCGTGATTTTCAAATCATTCGGATCATCATATTCCGAATCATTCATGGCATTGTACACTTCCAATGCCACCTTGCGGTCATTCAAAAGCATCCGAAATACCCGATCCTTGTACTCCCGGCTTGGTTCGCCAAGCACTTTTAGGATATCCTTCATAACCTCCTGAATATATTCCGTTGTGATTCCTTCAGTTTTTGTCAACTCTGTCGTTTTTGCCATCCATTGTCCTCCTCCGTATAAACAGAAAAAACAATGGTCTGACTTGCTGTATTCTACAAAAATTATAAATACACTTTGCTGTAATAAAGCGAACATTCGCAATCCGCTTTCGCTACTTGCTCATGAACGCAGTTGCTTTGCATCCTTGCGTTCAAATACAAACAACTCTATCGCAAAATTCCTTCTGCTTATTTTTACTTGTTTCCTGAAATTCAAGCATTAAGAAATTCTGTCGAATATATTAGAATACAGATCGGCTTGTGCCAAATATGAATTGAAGAATATTAATGCTTACACTAAGTGTAGCATCACAAAGCATATTCGTCAACTATTTTTTGTGTTTATTTGCAGTATTGTGTTATTTTTAGTCCTCACTTGTTTTATACTATATTTTATCTGTCGTTTTTAGTTTAGTTCTACTAAAGAAAAAGACCGCCTCTCCCGAGACGGCCTTCCACAACAACAATCCTACCGATTGCCATACATCTTCTCATAATAATTCTGGTACTCACCGCTAATGATAGTCTCCCACCACTCACGGTTATCCAGATACCACTGAATGGTCTTCTTGATACCATCCTCAAACTTTGTCTCCGGCAGCCAGCCAAGCTCGTTATGAATCTTGGTCGGATCGATGGCATAGCGCATATCATGCCCTTTACGGTCTGTCACATGTGTAATCAGGCTCTCCGGCTTGCCAAGCTCCTTACAGATGATCTTTACAATGTCGATATTCTTCTTCTCATTGTGCCCACCGACATTATAAACCTCACCAACACGTCCGTTATGAATGATCAGATCAATAGCTTTGCAGTGATCCTCCACATACAGCCAGTCACGTACATTCAGGCCCTCGCCATATACCGGGAGAGGCTTGTCAGCCAGTGCATTGGCAATCATCAGCGGAATCAGTTTCTCCGGGAAATGATAAGGTCCGTAGTTATTGGAGCAGCGGCTGATAGAAACCGGCAGTCCATAAGTTCTGTGGTATGCAAGTACCAGCAGATCTGCTGCTGCCTTGGAAGAAGAATACGGAGAACTTGTATGGATCGGAGTCTCCTCTGTGAAAAACAGATCCGGACGGTCTAACGGCAGATCACCATACACTTCATCCGTAGAAACCTGATGATACCGTTTGATCCCGTATTTTCTGCAGGCATCCATCAATACAGAAGTTCCCATGATATTTGTCTCAAGGAAAATACCCGGGTTCTCGATGGAACGGTCTACATGACTCTCTGCTGCAAAGTTCACAACCATATCCGGATGCTCTTCCTCAAACAACTGGTAAACAGCATCTCTGTCGCAAATGTCAGCCTTTACAAAACGAAAATTCGGATTATCCATCACCGGTGCCAGTGTGGACAAATTTCCTGCATAGGTTAATTTATCCAGACAGATGATTCTGTAATCCGGATATTTATTTAGCATATGAAACACAAAGTTACTTCCGATAAATCCGGCTCCGCCGGTTACAATAATGGTCATATTATATTCCTCCTGTATCACAACACCGTTTAGTCTCTCTGGAACAGATCTCTTGTGTAAACTTTCTCTCTGACATCATCCAGACAGCTGTCATATCTGTTTGCAATGATGGCCTGGCTCATCTCTTTGAATTTTACCATATCATTTACCACTTTACTTCCAAAAAATGTGGAACCATCCTCTAATGTTGGCTCATAAATAACAACCGTTGCGCCTTTTGCTTTGATCCGCTTCATAACCCCCTGAATGGAAGATTGACGGAAGTTATCAGAATTAGATTTCATCGTCAGACGGTATACACCGATCACAACCTCTTTTTCCATAGAAGCATCGTAATTATTTTCCTCCTCATACGCATAATATCCAGCCATCTGTAATACACGGTCTGCAATAAAATCCTTACGGGTTCTATTGGACTCAACAATTGCAGACATCATATTCTGCGGTACATCCGCATAATTTGCCAGCAACTGTTTCGTATCTTTTGGCAGGCAATATCCACCATATCCAAAGGACGGATTATTGTAATGAGAACCGATACGCGGATCCAGACACACACCGTTGATGATCTGCTGTGTATTCAGGCCTTTCATCTCCGCATAAGTATCAAGCTCATTAAAATAAGAGACCCGAAGAGCCAAATACGTATTGGCAAATAACTTCACGGCCTCTGCTTCTGTAAATCCCATGATCAGGGTATCGATATCCTCTTTGATCGCGCCTTCCTGCAGTAATCCTGCAAATGTATTGGCAGCTTTCACCAGTCTCGCATTCTCCACATCTGTACCAACAATAATTCTGGACGGATACAGATTATCATACAATGCTTTGGATTCCCGTAAAAACTCCGGGCTGAAAATAATATTGTCACAATGATATTTCTCTCGCACACTGGCTGTATAACCAACCGGGATTGTGGACTTGATCACCATGATCGCATCGGGATTATATTTGATCACTAGCTCAATTACAGCTTCCACTGCTGATGTATCAAAAAAATTCTTCTTGCTGTCATAATTCGTCGGTGCTGCGATTACTACATAATCCGCATTTTTGTATGCTGCTTCCGCATCTAGCGTAGCTGTCAGATTCAATTCCTTCTCAGCCAGGTATTTTTCAATATAATCATCCTGAATCGGTGACTTCTTCTGGTTGATCAGCTCCACCTTCTCCGGGATTATATCGACTGCCATAACCTCATGATTCTGAGATAACAGCGTTGCAATTGACAAACCTACATATCCTGTTCCTGCTACTGCAATTTTCATACTCTATTACTTCCTTTACCATTTTATTTATTTGCACAAAAATAAGAACCTCCTGAGGGGGGGACCTCATTCTGGCTCTCATTCCTGTAAATTTCAATTTTTAACTACTGATTTATTGATATTCCTTCTCTCAAGATCATTTTTTATCTCCCATCTTATTGGCACAAATAATAAAACAAACTCCGGAATCCACGCTCTATCTTCTGATTAACCAATGTGAATCCACCTACTTTTCCATTTTCACCAAGTTCTGCTGTAATTTTTGTATAATCATACTTGATAATCTCAATCTGATACTTTGGCATACCACCTGGCAAATCTGTTCTGATGTAAACAGCTTCATTTTTATTTAATTTCAGCGGATGCTGAATATTATCTTCCTGATTTTTTAAAATCGATTTGGATTTTGTTATATTTCTCGTTTTTTCATCCCTTTCCAAAATATATCTGATCTTTATATCGTATATTCCATCCGGAGAAGAGTTTTTTATTGCCTCCTGTGCATTAGCATTCAAAATAAATTGACGATCAAATTCATCGTTCACAGCTACCATCAGATATTCAAAATTCTCATCATACAGGCTTCTGTTCCGAAACAAAATCCATATTATTCCGATGACAAAAATAATAAACAGCAATATCGTGCAAAAATTAGCTATTCCACTTGCGATATCACTTCCAAAGAAGCTTCCAATCCTCTTAAAATTCACTAGAATGAATATCAATAATATAAATATTACAATTTTCCGTACTTTTTTCATACAAATCACACATCTTTCAACATATAAATCAAACTATTGTATACGTTATGTATATTATACCTTATTCTCCATGATTTGTATCGTACTATTTTTATCTTTTATTATAATTTTATTTCAACCACAGCCATTCTGAACCTCAAATAAAATCACAATATACTAACACATCTGCCTTCTAATACTATGTTTAAAAGACAGATGTTTATTAAAATAACTATATACTATTTGTACTTTGATTTTCAATTAAACATTGATTTTATTTACCAAAGCAATCCTTATATTTTCGTTTACACAAAAATGCAAATATACATCCCAGTAAACCCCAACCTCCTGCTATAACAGCTTCCTGAGTAGATAATGTACATTCCGTTCCAGGAACTAAATACATCACACACATAACTACAGACATAATAACAGCCATGAAGCCAATAAATCTATAATTTTTTACTTTATACGGACGTTTTAAATTTGGTTCAGTCTTTCTTAATTTTACGAAAGACATCGAAACAATAGAATATGTTAAACAACATGCAAAACTAGCGCTATTAGAAATCCAAATCAACATTTCTCGACCAAAGAATACTGATATAATTGACAGCACTCCAATAAGTATTAAAGACAGGTACGGTGTTTTATATTTAGGATGTGTTTTCGAAAAAACATGAGGAATCATACATGAATCAGCCATAGCCATTAACGCTCGGCTACCTCCAAGTATAAAGGAATTCCAACTCGTCACAATTCCGCACATACCACCCAGTATAAGCACTTTTGCCATCACTTCACTGTTAAAAACCTTTTTCATTGCATCGGCAGTTACCAGTCCACTTCCAGCAACTGAATCAGCAACTTCAGATGTATCCATTACATATCCAACTGCCAATACAACCAAACCATAAAATGCTACTGCTAAGGCGATTGAAAAAACTAAGAGCTTTCCAAGTTTTTTTAAAGGAACATTAATTTCTTCTGCTGCCTGAGGAATAACATCAAAACCGAATAAAAAGAAAGGTGCAACCATTGCTATAGACAGAATGCTTCCAGTAATATTTCTCATATTCTCACCCACAAACATTTGTCCATGTAAATTTGATGGTTTACCCTTTAAAGCAGACATAACAATAAGAACTATGCCCACTCCAGCAATTACGATAGTTAGAACTTTTTGCAAAACTGCTGCTGCTTTGACCCCTCTTATATTTATCCAGGTAATTAGTATGGAAAAAATTATCGCCACCATTAACCAACTTAAATATATATCAAATCCACAAACTGTATATAAATATCCCTTTAAAAAATTGGGGAAAATATATTGAATGATTGTAGGGAGTGAACATGCTTCAAAGCATACTACTCCAATATAACTAAGTACAACTGCCCATGTACAGATGAATGACCCTATTGATCCAAATGCTCTCTGACTAAATACTTTTGCTCCACCACTTTCTGGCATAGCAGTCGTAAGCTCTGCATATACTAGTCCAACAAAGTATATCATTATACCACCTATCAAGAATGCAACCATCGTTCCCATTGCACCTGCGCTTTGTATCCATCCACCAGATGAAACTACCCATCCCCATCCAATCATCGCACCAAAAGCAACAACAAGAACATCACTCGTATTTAATACCTTCTTCAGACCATCTTCATTCGTCTTTGTTTTCATCTACATACCTTTCATTAAAGAGCTGGTGTATCCCAAACTTTCAATTTAGTACCAATCCCATTTTTTAATGCATTCTGATAAACATCATATCCCCATGCAACATCTTCAATCGGCATTCCTCCAACAGCATAAAGAATAATTTGTTCATCACTATCTCTTCCACTTTTTTCTCCTAAAAGAATTTCGCCAATCTCAGTAATTGAATCTCTAGAAATTCTGCCTTCTGTTACAGCATCATAAAATCCCATTCCCAAAAGTGTAGATACATTCTTCTGTGTAGGAAGTGGTTGCCCACTGCCCCATCCATCATACATTGCATAATTATCAGATATAAGTTTTACATCTTTATCTGCCAAAAACTCGGTATCAACTAATAATGCAGACGCAGCAATTACTAATGCTCCCTTTTTGAGCCATTCTTTTTTTACTGTTGGATTATCTTCATAATTTGCTGCATTAGTAGTCCCATAAAATACAATATCTGCATTCTGACATACATCTGCTAAATCATCACACACAATATACTCTTTAATATTTGGAAAATTTTCTTTACAATAAGCTACAAAAGAATCTATTCCTCTCTGACTCCTACCTTTGATTCTTAAAGTATCAATAGTCGGTTGTTCTGATATAAATGCACTCATCGTATATCGGCTCATTGTTCCTGGTCCAATAATTGCTATCGTTTTCGGATTTTTAGCAGTGAGATGTCGTACTCCAACACCTGTTGTTGCTCCTGTTCTCATTGCACTAAGAATATTTGCAGACATATACGCTAAAGGAGCACCTGTTGTTGCATCCATTAACTGCATCATAAGAATGGATCTTGGCAATCCTTTTTGTGCATTATCAGGATTTGAACCATAACTCTTAATGCCAAACATTTTAAATCTTCCACCTAAATATGCCGGCATTGCCATAAATCTAAAATCTGGTTTGTGTGTTGGCATTCCTTTAATAGTTGTTGTTTTTGGGAATGAAACACGTATACCATGTTCATTAGCATTTTCTCCACCCATCCTATAATCGCCTTTATGTAAAAGAACAAACATGTCTTCAATGGAATCAATGCATTTTTCCATATTTTTAACACCAGCCTGAATCATATCCTGCTCATTCAAATAAATAAATTCTACATTGCTACTCATTATTTTTTCTCTCCCATCATTATCTATCAATTCTATCCGTATCAAATCTTGCAAAAATAGCATCCTCACCATTTGTATCCGTAGCAATAAGTGTTGAGTTAACAAACTTTATTGTATTTATCAACTCTTCTGTATTCGGACACAATAAATCAACCTCTCCCAATCTTTGGTTTACATTATATGCCCAAACAATTTCTTCACCTTCTTTGCACCTCGGCAAATAAGAAATAACATAATCATCAGCAGTTACTTCTGCCTCGCCACCTAAATATGCAATCGTGCAGGCACGAACTGTCAAATATAAAACAGACGCTCTAAACCCATTAATAAAAGCCGCATCTTTGGGTATTATGATATCTGTTTCTCCAGATAAAGCAATTTGAATCATTGATTTCATTAAATCTACATTAAATACTTTCTTAAATATTAATTCATAATCTACACCTGGAAATCTCAATCCCGGATCGAAGAATCTAAAAACTCCATTATCTTCAAAACCTTGCATAAAAATTGGGCCATTTTTTATTCCGAGTTTTTTGAACATCTTCACTACATTAGTATGTGCTGTTTCTATATATCGATCTGTATATCTAGAAGGCATTACCGCGCATGAAACAACTTTTTCCATATGCATTTCTTCTGCACCACAATAATTATCACTTGTTCTAAGTAAATATGGCTCTCCATCTACAAAAAAGTATGTTACATGAAATTCTTGACTTCCCCTGATATATTTTTCAACTAAAACATCTCCATTTGAAGACTCCAACTTGGCAAATTCAATTGCCGGAACCAACTCTTCCATTGTATAGCAAACAGCCTGTCCTCTTGATCCTCTACTATCAACAGGTTTTACAAATACTGGAAATTCCACATTTCCAGCTTTTACATCTTCTTCACTAAATTCATCAATTATATCAACACCGTTTTCTTTACACATTTTCTTAAAAGCATGCTTATCCGTCATTTTAAAGAATTGTTCCTCATTGCCATAACATGGTAAATTCAATTCTCTGCAGATTTGAAAATACGGGCGTTGACATGGATCAAGCCACCCACTTATAACACCATCAATTTCCTTTTCCTTTGCCTTTTTTACAATGCCATCAACATCATAAATATTCAAATTCCAATACTCATCAGCAACCTTTTTTCCTGGTGAATCTTCATATGGAACATTATCTGTAGTAATTGTATATATTCCCATTTCCTGAGCTGCTTTTATTAATTTTACATGTACAGATGCACTGCCTAAAACAAGTATTTTTTTCATACTCAACCTTCTGTTCTATCTTTTTTTACCTATATGTGTTATTCAGTTCTAAATATAAATATCATCACTTTATATTATATAAACCCAATTACTCTGTTTAAACCAACTACTAGTTTATATTTATCCTTCTTCTTACAATAATATCTGCAATATCTGCAATCTTCTCTCCGGTATTTTCTTCCATCATTTTGATAAAACCTGCCATTTGATAAACCATTTCGTAACTATCCAAATTAAAGCAAACCATTCCCCTGACCATCGTCTCAACGTTTACCGTTTGTTGAATTATCTTTTCAAAAGGATGTAGCTCTTTGTTACGTGAATCAAATATATATGGCAATGCATAATATTTAGACACATTCCCCTTAGATAACATACCTTTCTTATCACTATCAACCAACAATGGATACTCACCTTTAGCTTTCATTGCAGCTATCACAGTAACTGTATCTCGCGACATAGCTCTCAAAAAATGCTTTGTCAGATTAGGTCCATATATAAACTGATTTCCATAAATAATAAATACATTCTTTGTAAACTTGTGGTTTATCTCTGAACTAATTGTAAGATTGATACCTTCAATTTGCATTGGCTTACATTTTCCTATTATCTCAATATTTTTTATTCCTACAAGTAAAAATTGTGATATTAAATATTCAATCATCGTTTTATTATAGATAATAGTTTCTGCTGGAATAATATCATTCAGCACCAATACACCAATCCATTGATTTGTCTGTTCATGACCATACATTATACTTTCAATATCTGTATCCAATAAAATACATAATTGATTTAGTAATGATGTATCCGGAAAGGTAATTCCTCTTTCCCATTTTGATATAGCCTTATCACTAATACCCAATTTTTCAGCCAGAGAAGCTTGTGTAAATCCAGCAGATCTTCTTAATTTAGCTATTGTCTTACCTGTATTATTTAAATCCATGCTTTCTCAAACTCCTGTTATCTCGGCATTTTTCCATCAGCAACCTTCTTCAAATGTTTACCATATGGACTTTTTCCATACTTTTCAGCTGAATTTAATAATTGCTCCTTACTAATCATGTTATATCTATATGCAATTTCTTCTGGTGATGCTACAATAATTCCTTGCATATTCTGAATTGTTTGAATGAAACCGGCAGCTTGCATTAAACTATCCATTGTTCCTGTATCAAGCCAAGAAAATCCTCGTCCCATAATGTCACAATCCAATAAATTTTTTTCTAAATACACTTGATTAAGCGATGTAATCTCTAGTTCTCCTCGTGCACTTGGCAAAACACGTTTTGCCATTTCACTTACATTGCTAGGATAAAAATAAAGACCTGTTACCGCATAATTACTTTTGGGATTAACCGGCTTTTCCTCCAGGGAAAGTACTTTATAATCTTTATCAAATTCAACTACTCCAAAACGTTCTGGATCATTAACATAAAACCCAAATACAGATGCTCTCCCTGCTTCTGCTCTTTTAGCTGCATTTTTTAGCATATTTCCAAGACCATTCCCATAGAAAATATTATCTCCAAGAATCATTGCACATGCATCATTACCAATAAATTTTTCACCAATAATAAATGCTTGTGCCAATCCCTCAGGCTTTGGTTGTACAGCGTAAGAAAGTTTAATACCAAATTGATGGCCATCACCTAATAGTGATTTAAAACGCGGTGTGTCCTCCGGTGTCGAAATAATAAGAATATCTCTAATATTTGCCATCATCAATGTAGTTAATGGATAATATATCATTGGTTTATCATATACCGGTAATAATTGTTTTGATATAACCCTTGTTAACGGGTATAATCTGGTCCCAGATCCCCCTGCAAGAATAATTCCTTTCATAATTCTACCCCTTACAATTCAAAATAATTTTACAAATCCGGTCAACATCTTCTAATGACAAATCTGCATATAACGGCAACGTTAGCACTCGCTTGCTCAAATGTAAAGCAACTGGTGTATGACTCGGATCATACTTTCCATGGAAACAATCAAAAGTATTGGTCAGCGGATAAAAATATTTTCTGGCTCCAATTCCCTGTTTTGCCAATGCCTCCATCACTTCATTTCTGGTAGCACCAAATACATTTTCCTCAAAAATCACCGGAAAATATGCATAGTTTGATTTTACATCTTTCTGAATGGGATTCATCTGTAAACCGTCTACTCCTTCCAAATGGGACATATACCGCTCTACTACAGCTTTACGCTTTGCAATTTCTTCATCCACATGACGAAGATTACACAGTCCCATTGCTGCACAAAACTCATTCATCTTGGCATTTGCACCAACTCCATCTATTGTTTCCGGTCCTCTGATACCAAAATTCTTCAGACGATATAATTCCAAGCCAAAATCCTGATCCGCAAAGCATGCTGCGCCCCCCTCTATGGTATTAAATACCTTTGTAGCATGAAAACTAAAGCAGGAAACATCTCCAAAGGAGCCAATTCCCTGCTGCTTATACTCAACACCAAATGTATGCGCTGCATCATATATAACCTTCAGTCCATACTTGTCCGCAATTTTCTGAATTTCTTCTACATCACAAATATTACCATATACATGTACCGGCATAATTGCACTTGTCTTATCATTGATCAATGACTCAATCTTTGTAACATCCATGGTAAAGTCTACCGGATTTACATCACAAAATATCGGTTCCAAACCATTTCTAACAATTGCATGTGTCGTAGATGCAAAAGTAAACGGTGTAGTAATCACTTCGCTTCCTTTGGGAAGATTTAATGCCTGTAAAGAAAGTTCCAGAGCCATATGACCGTTTGTAAACAGGTCAATGGATGGAACTTTCAAATAATTCACTAATTCAGTTTGCAGTTTTTTATGCTTGACTCCCATATTGGTTAACCAATGAGATTTCCAAATGTCTTTTATTTCATCTATGTATTCTTCATATTCTGGCATAGATGAACGTGTAACCAAAATTGTATTACTCATTCTAGCTCCTTTTACCTTTAATTTTCATTCGTACATATTTTTATCTTTGTTACTAAATACTCCATATCTTCTATCGAATATCGTTGTTCTATTGGAATAGGTAAAATATTTTCTGCTAATTTATAAAGTCTCTTTAACATTATCAACATTTTCCTTAGATAATTCCAATGGATATAATCGAATATCTCCATATACTACTTAGCTATCCAAGGTTGGTATGTTTTTCCTTCCAGAATATCGGCGATTCTTTTGCATGCATTGCCATCACCATATGGATTACATGATTTGGCCATAGCATCATATACTTCTTTTTTTTCAAGAAGTTCTTTGAAATTTTTATATATTGACTCCTCACTTGTTCCAACTAATTTAAGAGTTCCAGCTTCTACACCTTCAGGTCTTTCCGTTGTATCTCTCATAACTAAAACAGGTCGTCCATATGATGGAACTTCCTCCTGTATTCCACCAGAATCTGTCAAGCAAAGATGACATCTTGCTTCAAAATTATGGCAATCAAATACCTCAATCGGCTCTATAATGTGAATTCTATCACATCCTCCTAGTTCCTCTTCAGCAGCTTTCCTAACTATTGGATTCATATGTATTGGATATATAGCTTTACATTCTGGATGTTCATTCAACACACGACGAATAGCTCGAAACATATTATGCATTGGTTCACCCAGATTTTCTCTTCTATGTGCAGTAATAAAAATTAATTTTCCATCTCCCACCCATTCAAGTTCCGGATGTGAATACTCCGATTTTACTGTATGGTGCATTGCATCAATAACAGTATTTCCTGTTATATATATTGTACTCGGGTCTTTACCTTCACTAATTAAATTGTTTGCCGCCATTTGTGTCGGTGCAAAATTATATTGAGAAATAATTCCAACCGCCTGACGATTAAATTCTTCTGGATATGGTGAATAAATATTATATGTTCGAAGCCCAGCTTCCACATGTCCAACTGGAATTTGAAGGTAAAAACATGCTAATGCCGTTACAAAAGTTGTTGAAGTATCTCCATGAACCAAGACTATATCTGGCTTTGCATTTTCAAGTACCTTTTTTATTTTTTCAAGAATATTAGTAGTTATATCAAACAACGTTTGTCCTTGCTTCATAATTGAAAGATCATAATCTGGTTTAATATTGAATGTATTAAGAACTTGATCTAACATCTGTCTATGTTGTCCAGTCACACAAACTAAAGTCTCAATAAATTTTCTAGTTTTTAATTCATTGACTAATGGACACATTTTTATTGCTTCTGGTCTAGTACCAAAAACAAGCATTATTCTTTTTCTTTTCTTCATTTAATTATCCTCTTTCTTACAACCGTAGATTTCATAATAGACAAAACATAACTAAAAGAACTATTTTTTGTCAAACGTGACAGTAATATATAAACGAACGCACCAATTACTATTTGTAAAGCAAGAATTATCCCATTTTTCAAGTGCAATTCGCCTATACTGTATACAATAATTCCCATAATAATTCCCATCAAACCATTTGGAAGAATATCTAATAATTGTTGCTTGTAAGTATATTTTAAGGTTTCTCTATTCGGACGTGAATTTACAACCTGACTAAAAATACTGCATCCCAACATTCCATATGCAATTATGAGTGTTCCAAATTTCATCGTAAAAACTAGTACCATGACACTAAACACATCTTTGATAATTTCTAATTTTAATAGTACATTACTTCTCCCAGTAGCTTTAATGGCGTTAAGATTTGCAGTTTGTATTGGATAAAAAAAGAAACTAACACAAAAGATTCTCAAATATGGCACACAAGGAAGCCATTTGTCTGTTAAAATTAAACTTACTATAGTATCTGCGCAAGCAAACAATCCCATCATAAGTGGAGCCATTATATATGTGCTTACTTTTATTGATTGTCTTGTCATTTCCCTAACTCTACTATAATTATCCTGTTCATTTGACAATGTAGGAAATAAAACACTGTCTATCGATGTATTAATATTAGATACAATCAAATCTGGAAATTGTCTTCCTCTATTATAAAATGCTAAATCTTCTGATGAATATATTTTTCCTATTATGAGTTGTCGTAACTGACCATTTACTGTAGCAATTAAATTAGCAACTAACATCTTCCATCCAAATGCAAAAAGCCCTTTTAATCTTCTAATCGAAAATGCTTTAATAGGTCTCCATTTAACTGTAATCCATAAAATCATAGTATCAACACTTGTATTAAATAACATTTGTCCAACTAACGCCCACACTCCATATCCTAAATAGGCAAGAGCAATTCCAACTACTGCTGCTCCTAACGTTCCTCCAAGTGTTGCGAAAAAAAATCTTTTAAACAACATATTTCTCGATACATATGCCTGTTGTACATTTTTGACCCCTGAAATAACAATTATCAAACTTACCACCCTAATAACAGCTGTAAGATCTGGCATCTTATAAAATGTAGCAATAATAGGAGCCACAAAAAAAACTATCGCATACATAATTATGCATGCGATCAAGTTAAAATAAAATACGGTAGAAAAATCTGTATCATCCGCATCTTTTTTTTGAATTAACGCTGTGGCAAATCCACCATCCACAAAAACCTGCAACACTGTTGTTATAACAGTGACTAATGCAACAACACCATACACTGTAGGATCTAATAATCTCGCTAATATTATAGATACAAATAATGTAACCAACTGGGCACCACATCTTTCTAAGAAGCGCCATATTAAATTTGAAAGTACATTTTGTCTAGTAGTCATAAAGGTAATCCTCTCAAAAATATTCTTTATAAAAAATCATGCTTTTCAAATATTTTATTTATCACAGTTGGAAATAAAATACCTATTCTCACTAATATTTTTCTTTTCATAGTCAAAGTATTAAAATATTTATGGTCAATTATTTTTTTATATTCCCCTTTTGATATTAAAATATCAAATATATATTCATCGATTTTATCATATACATGTTCATGGTATCTACCATTGTAATATTGATCAAAATCCACCAAAAAACTAATCATACTTTCATCATGATTTATTCTCAATTTTTTATTCCGATATACACGATTTGTCCATGAACCATCTGAAGCAACCCTATGTCTAGCCATAATTCTATCAATATAATGAATCTCACCCAAAGTAGCTGCATATAATAGTACTGTATAATCTCCTACCCCTCTATTATGATATATTTCTGGCTTGTTTATCACACATTCTCTACGAAACATCTGTGATGCAAGCTGTGTTGGATTATCATATTTTATTGCTTTTTGAATAGATATTTCACCATCTCTACTAAGTGTATGAATTTCTTCAATCTGCTTTTCTGTATTAGCTTCAATGTTTTCATATGCATGACAACACATTGAGCATCTAGGGTTAGCTTCCATATAATCATACAAAACTTGAAGCTTATTCGAATCTGTCCAATAATCATCCCCTTCACAATAAGCAATATATTTTCCCCTCATTAATGGATATACATATTTTGTTACAAAAGGTATTTTTTGGCTATACTGGTTTTCTTTTTGAAAAATCGGTATTATAAAATCATATTTTTCTGCATATTCCTTAATTATTTCTGTTGTTCTATCGGTTGAAGCATCATCATGAATGATTACTTCGAATTTAAAATTTGTTTTCTGCATTACAAATCCATCTAACGCTTTTTGTATATATTTTTCATGATTATATGTAATACATTGAATCGAAACCATCACTTCATCATTCATTAATTAAACCTCCCAATTTACATCTTGTTTAATTATCTTTGCTGGATATCCACCAATAATTGTATTTGTCCTACTGAACTTCTTCGTCAAACAACTATTCATAGCAACAACACTATTTGTGGGAATCTCCGTACCTTTTAATATTTTAACATCCTGTCCTATCCATACGTGATTTCCTACACTTACTTTTTCACTCAAATTAATTCTTTCCCCATTTTGAAAAATGGGATGTCCATCGCAATCTCTAATATGTACATTCCATCCTAATACACACCGATTTCCAAACAAAATATCTTTAGCACAAATCATCGACAAATTACAATTACTATAAAAATCTTTTCCAAATGTAATTTTTCCAGTATTTCTAATTAATATTCCTCTTGAAATAGATGCCTTTCCACAAAAAGTCATTTTTGAACTTCTCTTTAACACTAAGCAACCTTTTTGATCATGTGCTACTCCATCAGCTCCTTCAATTCCAATTTTCACAGAAAATGTTTTTGCCTTTTCCGGTACAACTATCACACCTTTATGAATTTCCGCTACTTTAACCTTCCTACTAATTAAAATTGGTAGTCTCAACGCTTGTTTAAATTCAAATACTTTACAATTTATCCATATTGTTTTTGGCAAATCCAATAAATGTTTGAATAAAAATATTATATAATTCATTAATCATTCCTTCTTATTATTCTAAATACTTACTAAAATATTAAGCATTTCTTTCCCATCTCCAATTATTACTCCATCATAATGCCATTCATATCAAATAATACCACTTGATAAAACAATTGACTTATCTTTATTTTTTTCTGGCAAAATAATACATGCAGTAAGTAAAAAGAAAAATGTATAATTATACCATGAGTAATCTACTGCCATAATTAACACAAAAATATAAAAAAATATTTTATTTTCCTTTGCAATTCTTTTATACAGATTTATTAACAAAACTATAAATGTAAAAATTCCAACTAATCCATGATCCAATATTAAAGTCACGAATACATTGCTATAAGAAAACACATTGAAATAATTTGCAAATTGGGATGCTCCAACACCAATTAATTTCTGCATAAAAGAATACTCAGGAAACTTACCAATAAATCCCGTTAATCGATATCTAGTGCTTCCCATTCGTTCACTATTCAAATCTGACGAAATTGATAGCACTCTTTTTTGTAAATAGTGAACAAGAGATTCGACAGAAGCATTTTTCAAAGACAATATAATAATAAGAATCACGGCACAAATAATAACAGTAATTAGTTTATACATATTTTTATTATCTATCCCTAATTGTCTATTTTTCAATATTACATACAAAGTAATTAGTAATAATCCAACAATAGCAACCAAAGATGCTGTACAACACATTGCAACTGCAATGACCATGGCTTTAATGAATTTATTATTTTTCATTGCCGATATATATCCAACCATCAAATAAATTCCCGCATATGATGCTTCTTGGAAAAGTCCATTCGGTCGTACATCAAAAGTATTAACATCTATGTAGCCTGACCAATGCTCCCCTGTTGCTAAATTCAAAAACGGAATTTTTCCATCCCATGCAACTGTCCCCATATTTCCCATAATAAATTGGTAAATTACTACTATTGCAGATATAATACACAAACACTCTACACATTTAAAAAACATATTTCTACATGGTGTTTTCCATATATATGCAAATAGAACTGCATAAACTAACTCAATAATCAAATTTTTTAGTGTCACACCTAAACTTAAGGATGCATTTGCAGGCAATCCCAACGCCAAAATACTGAAAATAAAAAAAGGTATTATCCATTTTATACAAAAATCAAACTTTCCATCCAAAGAAGTCGATTTACAGAAACACAACGCTCCCATTAATATTAAAAATACATCCATTACTTTAATTGTAATGCCACTTCCTATTTCTAAAAATGCATATGGATCTAATATAGGAGCAATAGCCAAAAATATTGATATAAAAAAAGTAAACGATATCTTAAGTTGAAATCTTTTCTTTGTTCCTGTCATTAATTTTTCCTCAATTAATTATTTTTTTCATTTTTTCAGCAATATCCTCAATATATTTATCTTCAGAATAATATGTAGAAAAGATAAATTTATAGTCATCAAAAACTTCTTCTGGATTTATAGTATTCCGACATAACAAAAGCATTTCTTCTGGCAAAGATTCTAGTTTTGAAATTTCTACATGAAATTTAGTTTTTGCAAGCTGCTTATTAAATGAATCAATACAATTACTATAAATTGGAATTACCCCTGCTGCTAGATAGGATGATAATTTTGTCGGTGTAGCAACTGAATTAACCGGATTATCTTTTCTAATTATAAATCCAAATTTGACATCACATAAAACGCTATTCATTTCTTCAGGATTAACACATCCTACATATACATTCTCCAAACCATATTTTTTTAATATTTCTTTCGCTTTTTCTATTTCTGAAGTATAAATAATAAACTCTGCATCTGCTATTACACTTTTTATCAACTTAAAATAAACAATTGTCTCTTCGAAACATTGCCAACTACTTAAAGAACCAATATAACAAAACTTATTATTTGTATACTTATTTTTTTTGTAAAAACATGATTTATCAATAACACTATTAAAGCAGGGCATGATAAATGAATAATCAACAGTACTAATTTTGTATTTATCATCGACATATTCACGCATTTTTGCTGATACAAAAAATATAAACTTACTATGTCTTAAAGCAAAATAAGTCATTTTCTCTAATAATACCTTTTTTCCTATTGAACCATGCTTCATATAACTTTCCTCTGGTTCAATCCCCTGCATCCACCAAATAATGTTATGGTATCCCTTAAAATACACTTGAAAAAATTCAATTACTGTAGAAACTACAATATAGTCTGTTTTCTTACAATTTTTAAAATCAAAATCTACTACTTTTTTTCCATTATTTTCAAGAGCCTTTTTTATTATGTTTAAATAAAAATCGGTAACAGCACTATTTGTACATCTTTTTATTCCTATCATTGAATGCTCCTTTTTATTCAAATACTTTCTGCCAAATTTTTATGATAAAAGCTTTTTTACTTTTGATAAAACTATTTCTATAACTAGTCCATAATATAGCGTAAGTCTTAAAAATTTTTTCTTTTGTCAAATCATACATTACATTTAATTGTGCTATATGTAGCTTGTGATAAAATGGACTGCAAATCATTCTCCCAGCATCATATTTACTCCAATATCCAATATCATATGATGGTAAATCTTCAATCATAGCAGAAAGTGTTTTATCTAATATGCATTTTATTTCTTTATCTTTTGTCAGCTTCCAATAATCCAATAATCCCCAATAAGAAAAAATCCACCCATTTAATACAAGCGGATCCTCTGTTCTTTCATAAAAATACACTTTTTCATCCTTGTATTCTGCTGTTCCCCCATCTGTTAGAGGAATTAACATAAAATCTACAGCTTTCTTTGCTGATTCGAAATATTTTATCTCACCAGTCTCTAAATATATTCGTGCTAAAAGAGAAATTCCCTCCGCTTGTGCCATTGAAGAATATGGATGCAAAGGATTATCAAAATCAAAGGTTTTCCATGAACCTTTTTTCTCTTGATTTTCTAAAGCCCAATCAGCACAAACAATAGCATTCCTAAGCATTTTCTCATCCTGATTTAATAAATACAGATCATATAATGCTAATCCATATTGAAAAATTTCGATTGAAAAGTAAATCTGTTCTCCCGAATCTATATATGATTTTGGTACAATACCATTATTTTGCTCTGACTTTGTTACTTTTTCAGTTAGATTATTATAATATCCTCTAATTTCAGAAATAGAATATGCTTTTCCTTCATCTTGGTTTACATGATGTATACTTTTTCCAAGCAACATATCCAGCCATTTTTTTAATTTATACTTATTAACACTCACACTTATCACCTCAAATTTTCTTTTAAAACTTTTACAGCCGAATTTGGGAGAAATAATTTTGCCATAATACAACACTCTTCCTTCATAGACTGCCATTTTTCATTATGATCAAGTGCATAGATAATCTTTTTTTCTAAATCTGTGGGATTATTACACTCACAAAGTAATCCTGTTTTTCCCAAAACAACCAATTCAGAATTGTATTTCCAATCACTTGCTATAACTGGCACACCCGCTGCCATTGCATCAATCAAAGTTCCTGCAAACCCTTCCCCTTCATGAAATGTGGGAAATAATAATGCATAATAACTCTTAAGTACATCTGTGCTTTCTGAAAATTCTACTACTCCTGTATACTTTATATATGGGGGAAATCCTGACTTTAAGGAATTGAACCATTCAATTTCATCTGAATCAATTTGGCCAAAAATGTCTAATGTCACTACCGTCCTTTTATATCTTTCATTTACTGCTATTATAGATGTAATTGCATCTTCTATTCCTTTAGTTCTCATAACTCTTGAAAAAGTACAGAATTTGAAAGGTTCTTTCTCTGTATAAACAAGATTTTCTTTTTCCAATATTTTTATTTTTTTGCAATTAGGCATTACATAAATATTTGAAAATCCCCTCTGCTCTAATGCAGTTTTCATAGAAATTGTTTCAACATATATTCCATCAAACTTCTGCAGTGTTTTTTTTAACTTTACCTTATTATCTAAATAAGTAGGGAGCCATCCTCCTATCACCACATATTGTAATGATCTATTAAAATATTTATTTATTATATAGAGCAAAGGAGCAATAATTCTCAATCCATTATAGGCAGGGAAAATAACAACATTCTTTGCCTTGATTAAAGCAGCACCTATTTGTATCGGAAGCTTTACAAGTGCTTTTTTTCCTCCATGAGTATCGTATTTTAAAATATTTTCTTTCCCATACTCATTTTCCAATTCTTCTGTTACAATCTTAGTTTTTATGGTTTGACCATTTAATAAATCATATCCGAATCCAAAATGCCCAAGAATGGCAACTTTTTTTTGCATTTTACAACATCCTTTATATTTCATCTATTCTTTTTAAAATTTCCAAATAACTAGTTCTTCGATCAAATTTCTCAAGTGCCAGCTTTTTAGCATTTTTCCCGAATTCTTTACATTTTTCTGGATTATCAATTAATAAGCAAATATATTCAACCAAGCTATCAACATTTTCTGCCTCATAATTGTATCCTACATTATTTTCTATTACCAATTCTTGCATTTCTTTACAACAACTTCCATTTAAAATAGGAATGCCTGCTGCAAAATAATCCGCAACTTTGTTAATAATGCTTTGCGATGCATTTTTTTTCAATGCATTTATAGTTATATCTGACTTACATAAATATGCTGCCATTTTTTCATATGGTTGAAATCCTATCCAATCTACATTTTTTACATCTATAGAACGAGCATATTTTTTTAATTTTTCCTCGTCTGGACCTTGACCAAGTATTTTAAATCTAATCAAATCACCTCTCTCCTTTTCTATTTTTTTTGCAGCCTTAATTAATGTCATCAAATCATAACTTTCTCCTAAAGTACCTGCATATATAATCCATTTTTCACCATCATTCTTTCTAATATTCTCCGAATATTTTTCTACACCGGTATAAAATTTTTCTAAAGTACTTCCAAGATAAACAACAACTGGATTCTTAGATTTTTTATTAGTTTGAAGTCCTCTATCTAGATACTCCTTAGAAACTGCAACTAATTCATCTGCACACGCATATGCCTTATCAGCTTTTATTTTCATTGGGAAAGACAAAATTTTATACACTAATTCATTTTTTATAATAACTCTAAAAACTTCTGGTCTTAAATCTCGAATATCAATTATTTTTTTCACATGATGTTTATTACATATACTATCAACAGGCAAATTATAATCAATATCTGAAAAGAAAATAACATCAAACTGATTTATATTTTCTTTTAACCATTTTTTTAGTTTTCTTGCCCAATATTTTTCAGAATATATTCTTCTAAATGAGACATTCTTCGTATACACTGGCATATGAAGAAATTTTATATCCTTATATTCAGGATACTTTCGACGAAACTCTTCTACATCCCGAGCTTCTTTTTTATAATGATTAAAATCTCCGGTAATAAGCGTAACTTCATATCCCATACTTTTCATCATATCAAACATAAACATCGTACGCTTATATCCACCTTCACCAGGTAAATAAATCACATTATTTACAAGCAACACTCTTTTTTTAGAATTACTCATACCTTTGCTCTCCCGTTAATCTATTATCACATTAATTTCTTCTAATGCTATTTTACAATCATTTATAGCCATTTGTGCATCATCACCTTGAGCAATAACAAATCCCATTCTAGCACCGCTACTATCAATTTTTCCAATTTTCATTCCCATGCCATGAACAATACTAACTTGTCGAATACCTGGTATATTTTTTGCAGCTTCGATTCCATCAATACACTTTATTACTCCCTCGTGCTGCTGGAAATATCTTATTGCAGATCCTTTATTCCACTTAGCTTCTATCGTAGGTTTCTCCCCAAGTGCAATTTTTATACAACATTCAACCATATCAACACCAGTAGAAAGTGGCACCAAATGAGTTGTAATATTATCTCCACCTAATCTTGCACCCAATTCAACAATTTTAGGTCCATCTTTAGTTACAATAATCTCAGTATGAGAAGGTCCATTTTTTATACCAATAGCTTTATTTGCCGCAATTGCAATTTCAGCTATTTTTTTTTGTACTTCTTTATCCAACATTGATGGTTGAGAATGTCCCATTTCAACATAATGCGGTGCACCAGTTGTTAGCTTATCAGTAATTTGAATCACATGACACTCTCCATCAATGGAAAGTGTCTCCACACTAACCTCTGGTCCTTGCATATATTCTTCAACAACTATATCTCCACCACGCGAATACGGCTTGCAATATTGATATGCCGACATTATATCATCCTTATTTTTATAATCTGTCACTTCAATAATTCCTCTACTGCCTGAGCTATCTGCCGGTTTAACCATAAATGGCACATCAAAATTTTGCGTTGCGGAAAAATATTCTATTTCATTGCTAACCTTATAATATTTTGGAATAGGTACATTGGACGCTTTTAACGCAGCTCGCATTTCTGCTTTATTTGTAGCTTTTAAAGCCGTTTCCGCATCTATACCTATTAAATCCATTTCTTTTGCAACAGCTGCAACCGATCTCATAGGCATATCTGTTGCAAGAGTCATAATTCCGTCAATCTTATATTCCTTAGCCGCTTGAACAATTTTAGGAATATCTATTGTGCTAATAACCTCTTTATAAATATCTGGAATTAAAAATCCTACAGCATTGGGATCCATATCTACGACAACTACATCCAATCCCATTTCTTTTGCCTTTTTTATTGCCGGAACTTGTAAAATACTTGCTCCTAAAATCATTATCTTCTTTTTCATTGTTTTACCTTCAATTGTTCAATTTTTTTCTTTTCATCTTCATTCAAATTAGACGCATCATTATAAACATTGTCTTTTTGTAATATCGTTTTGATGGTTTTAAAAAAGATTTTTACATCCAATAAAAAAGATACATGCTCTGCATAAAAAACATCATTTTCAAATTTTTTATCTTGTTCCACAGAATTTCTATAGTATGCTTGATTATATCCTGTTATTCCTGGGCGAACCCGTAATTTCAGTTTCTGATGTTCAGTATATATATCCATATCATCTAATGGATCTGGTCTCGGCCCAATCAAACTCATTGTTCCATTAAGTACATTTAATAATTGTGGTAATTCATCAATACTTGTTTTTCTCATAAATTTTCCCATTTTTGTGACTCTCGGATCATCATCTCCATTATATGTTGAACCATCTGCATTTCTTATATCTGGTGCATTTACCATCATACTTCTGAATTTATACATTTTAAATGGTTTCCCATTTTTTCCTAAACGATTTGCATTATAAAAAATTGGGCCTTTATCATTAAAAAATATAATCGGAGCAATGATTGCCATAATAACAAGTAAAAATGGCAACGCAATTACTGCTATAATCAAATCTATTACTCTTTTCATTCCATTTTGATACATATATTTTTCCTCTATATATATTCTTTGATAATTCTGTTGTAATTTTCAATCACATACTCCACTTCCCCATCTCTCAGTTTTGTATGAAGCGGTAACGTAATCTCATTTACAAATCTCGCATACGCATTCGGATAATCCTTGATATCAAATCCCATTTTTTTGTATCCAATCATCATTGGAAGCGGTTTGTAATGCACATTTGTCGCAATCCCAGCCTCTGCCATTTTTACAATAATCTCCTGGCGCTCTTCGGTACCGATTCCCGGAATTCTTGTAATATAGAGATGTCCGCTGCTCTGCCACTCATCGGTATAATGTGGCAACACTTCAATACCTAACGGTTTAAATGCAGCATCGTAACGACCAATGATCTCTTTTCTTCGCTTCAGAAGTCCCGGATAACGTTTCATCTGTGCCAAACCAATGCCAGCCATGATATCTGTCATATTGCATTTGTACCATGGTCCTTCGATGTCATACTCCCATGCACCAAGCTGTGTTTTTGCCAGCGCATCTTTGGACTGACCATGTAAAGAGAATAACTGCACCTGATGATATAATTTTTCATCGTCAATTCCCGGAATGGACTTCCATGTCAATGCTCCACCTTCTGCTGTTGTCAGATTTTTGACAGCATGAAAACTAAAACTTGTGAAATCTGCAATGGATCCAACTTTTTGACCATGCCAGGTTGCCCCGAATGCATGAGCCGCATCCGCATTGACAGAAATACGTCCCATAGCTTTCTGAATCTCGTTTTTCGGCTGGAACAGATGTTTTTTCTTTTCCACGATTTCATAAATTCGATCATAATCACATGGCACACCACCGAGATCTACTGGAATGATCACCTTCGTGTTTTCATTGATGGCTGTCTCCAGCTGGTCATAATCCATCTGAAGGTTATCTTTCTGTACATCCACGAATACCAATTTTGCACCCACATGGCATACAACAGACGCAGATGCGGTATAAGTGTAAGCCGGAACGATTACTTCATCCCCTTCCCCGATTCCTAACAGTCGGAGTGCCATCTCTGCACAGGCTGTCTGAGAATTCAAGCAGACGGCTCGATTTACTCCGCAAAACTCAGCAATCTCTTTTTCAAATTCTTTTGTTTTTGGACCTGTGGTGATCCATCCAGAACGGATTGCTGCAATTACTTCTTCTACTTCCAGATCCGTCATATCAGGCGGTGAAAATGGTATTTTCATAATAATTTATCGCTCCCTTGCTATTTTTTTGTATAAAAATAAGAGCCTTTCGGCTCCCATTCATTTATCCTACTATTTCAACTTTTATATCTATCTTCAGTAATATGTTTTATCAACTTTTACTTGTTTTCTATCTTCTTTATAATTTCCAACCCTACTTCGATCTGCTGCTGTCTGCCAAACATCTCCAGCTCCAGCCAGGCTTTCCGCTTATGGCGGTCGATTTTTCGTATGGCGCCTTCCATTCCCATCAACGGACCGGACAAAATGTGTACCTGATCATCTTCAATAACACCTTCCGACATTTCCGCGATATCATCTTCACCGCAGAATCGCAGGATAAACTCGATTTCCTGTGGTGTCAGTGCGACTATTGTCTCTCCGGTGCCAAGCATCTTTGTCATGGCAGGTACTTTTTTTAACTGCAGAAACAATTCTTCTGCATCATCAGATATGAAGAACACGTATCCCGGAAAGAGTTTCTTCTGCAGGACATGCCATTCGCCATGAAAACGGCGCTGTTCTTCATATAAAGGAATGACATATTTTTTTACTAATCCAACCGGCAGATAGCTTTCGCATTGTAATTTGATATTTTCTTCCTTACCGGAAGTTGTCTGAATCACGTACCACATATGTCCTCCCTTCATTTTTTTTAAATCATCATTAAGGAGAACATTTATTATTGTTTGTTTATAATATAAGTAACTACCCGGAACGGATTTCCTACATCATAAGGCATTTGTTCGCATAATTTATTGTTTTTTGTTCCGGATAGTTACCTATATCTATTTTAACGCAAAGAAAGGCATCTACACAATATGCAACTTCATCTTGTTGCCATATCGTATAAATGCCCGTGCTTCGCCACTCTGTCTTCATTCAGGCAGATTGTGTGCGTTCTCCATTATGACATTTACGCCGATAAACGCGACAAAGCGACGATTTATCATTAGTAAATTTTGTATGAAAATCCTGCACTGCGGCAATATGCACGTCATACTCGCATCTCCGCAATCCATTTTCATATAATATAATTACTATAGTATTTCTTAATCTTCCTTCTTCAACTGGTAAGTCGGAACAATTTCCTTTACCATGTTGCGGATTGCATCGCTGTCCTGATTTGCAGCTTCCCGCAGTTTGATCAGCTGATGCATGAATTTCTCCTCATCCATATCGATTGGTTTACCGATGTGGATCAGTTTATTTTCGGTATCCTGAAGTCCTTCTTCATCCATCAGAAGTTCTTCGTAAAGTTTCTCACCGGGACGGAGGCCTGTGTATTTGATTTCAATGTCCTCGCCCAGTTTGTAACCGGATAAACGGATCAGGTTTTTCGCCAGATCAGCGATTTTGACAGGCTCACCCATATCCAGGACAAAGATTTCTCCGCCCTTAGCGTATGCGCCTGCCTGCAGTACCAGTGATACTGCCTCCGGAATTGTCATAAAGTAACGGATAATGTCCGGATGGGTGACCGTAACCGGGCCGCCGGCTGCGATCTGCTTTTTGAATAACGGGATAACGCTTCCGTTACTTCCAAGTACGTTACCGAAACGTACTGCTACGAAGTCTGTATCATAAAAATGATTCAGTGTCTGAACGATCATCTCACACATACGCTTGGAAGCTCCCATGATATTTGTAGGATTTACTGCTTTGTCTGTGGAGATCAGAACGAATTTCTTTACATGATAACGTCCTGCTGCGGATGCAGTTTTGTATGTACCAAATACGTTGTTTTTAATCGCCTCGTTCGGGCTGTCCTCCATCAGCGGTACATGCTTATGCGCTGCTGCGTGGAATACTACATCCGGGCGGTATTGTTTCATGACACTGTTGATACGGTGCTGGTTTCGTACAGATCCAATCAGCACGGTAAGTTTCAGTTCCGGATGCTCCCATTTTAATTTCTGCTGGATTTCATATGCATTGTTCTCATAGATGTCAAAGATGACCAGATGTCCTACCTGGTGTCCTGCCAGCTGATTACAGATCTCACTTCCGATGGATCCACCGCCTCCGGTTACCAGTACGGTCTTTCCTTTGACGTAGCCAAGGATCTCGTCTAAGTTTACCTTGATCGGGTCACGTCCGAGCAGGTCTTCGATTTCTACGTTTCTCAGTTTGGAGACATTTACCTCGCCGTTCAGCAGCTGGTATACACCAGGTACTGTCTGGATCTGGCAGTCTGTCTCTTTGCAGATCTCCAGGATTGCTTTGATGTCTTTTCTGTCTGCAGATGGCATAGCCAGAACAATTTTATTGATCTGATATTTGTCTACGCTCTCCATGATCTTGTCGCGGCCGCCTACGATGTGTACGCCATCCAGGTATTTGTCCCATTTGTTTTTGTTATCATCAATGAGGACACATACTTTATCAGTCAGGTAATAGCTGCTGCGGTATTCACGCAGAAGTACCTGTCCGGATGCGCCTGCGCCGATGATCATAATGTTCTTTGGTGCACCTGCACCTTCCGCCACGTTGTTTCGGATATTCCAGCGGCGAAGCAGCCGATAGGTCATTCGAATGGCTGCCGTAGCACCGAATGTCAGTCCCCATCCTACAAAGTAGAAAGAAAACGGCATTGGAATGATGCTGATGGAAAATACTACATCAGTAACAACTGCTGCAATCAGGGAAGCAACGCAGGTGCGCAGTACTTCTGAGATTCCGGCATAAGTCCATACGCTGCGGTATAATTTTGCCACGATATAGGCTGCAACGGTCACGATTGCTGCCAGCGCAATATAATATCCATATCCTACCAGATATTGCTCCGGGATTTTGGAATAGCGCATATCAAAACGTAACAGTAAAGCCAGTCCATATGCAATTATTACGGAAAGGATATCCGCAATCATTATCATAAGTCTTTTTTTCATACTCAATCTTCTTCTTTCAATTTCTTTCTTCTTATTCGCCCTTATCTCTTATGTCTGCTTCCTTTTCTGTCCTGAGCTTTGCTGAACTGCTCCAGTTCTTTATCCAGCGGAATTACTGCAAGTACGCTTGTCTCCAGATATTTCTCAATGTCATCCTCATCCTGAATACGGTCGTTGATCAGGAATTTCACGGTATAGATACCACCGACCAGAACCAGTCCCAGTAAGATACCGATGGCAAGGTTCTTTGTCATGCCGTTATCTACCGGTTCGTCTGCGATCTTCGGCTCTGCGATAACGGTTGCCGGGTTTGTCTGAGTGATCTCTGCCATCTGCTCGGATGTCTTGGTAGTCATTGTCTCTGCAATGGTATATGCCACGTCAGGATCTGCGTTTGTGGCAGAAATCTCAAGAATTCGTGTGTTGTCCTGTACTTTGACGTTGACCATAGAAGTAATCTCTGCAGTTGTCAGTGTGAGATGATTCTGCTCCTGAACAGCTTTGGCTACTTCCTCCATAACTGCATCACTGGTTGCGATGACACTTAAGTCCTCGATCAGCTGAGTACCGATCTGGAAGTCAGAAGTAGATGCGGTTGCGTTGTTGTTTGCGGTGTCAGATGTTCTTGAAAGTATCAGCAGCATGGATGAAGACTGATACATCGGAGTCTGCAGCATGGTGTAGGCCAGAGCAAGTACTCCGCCAATGACTGCTGCGATCAATAAAGTTTTCCACTTTCCAATCAGATAGGAGAACAGACTCAAGAGGTCGATCTCCATCTCTTTTTCTTCTTTTATATTTGTCTCATTCATTGTCTAAGTTTCCTTTAACTGTGCCTTATTCGTCTGTCTCATTGCCGTAACCGTAGCCATAGCCGTAACCATAACCGTAGCCGTATTTTTTCTTCTTGGTATCTGCTTTGTTCAGTACCACGCCCATGAAGTTCGGGTTTGCTGTGATCAGCTGCTCCTTTACGATCTGAGCCGCTTTACGGCTGACAACGTTCGGAGAAATGATCATGGCAACTGCGTCTGCACACTGCGCAATAATGGCAGCATCTACAACCATACCAAGTGGAGGCGGATCGATGATGACATAGTCAAAGGTCTGCTTCATGCCTTCGATCAGTGTCGCAAATCGCTCTTTGCTCAGCAGTTCTGCCGGATTCTTCGGAAATCTTCCGGTTGGAATCAGATACAGATTTTTAATATTGGTCGAATAAATAATTTCGGAGGCCGAATTTTTGCCCGCAAGATAATGGCTGAGACCTGTCTGGGAAGTATGGAATCCCATTTTTTTTGCCAGATCAGAGTTTCTCATATCTGCGTCAATATACAGCACACGGCTTCCGTTTTCTGCCATGATTTTGGCAAGATTGTAGGTAATGGTTGATTTTCCATCATTGGAAGAACAGCTCGTAAACATGAGTACCTTATTTTCTACTCCGGTAAATTCGATGTTGATACGAAGTCTTCGGTATACCTCTTTCATAACAGGAGATAGTGTCGTCTTTTCATTTAACGTCAGTTCTTGCATCTGTTATGCTCCTTTCCACTTCTTTTTCTTCTTTTTCCATTTTTATCTGTACGTTTGATCTATCTGCTGCTTCAGGATAATGAACGGTGCATCTCATATCCGGCAAATAAACGCTCCGGATTGATACGGAACAGTTTTTCTGCCGCATCTTCTCCGATTTTGCTGCGAATAGTCTTTATGGCTTCTCCCATATGGACATTCCGCGATCCGGTATTGTGCGCATCGCTGGCCACAAAATCGATCAATCCTGCTTCCAGTGCCTTCATACAGTATCTTTTTGCTTTAAATCCGCTTTTTCCTATGACACTGTCACAGTTGATCTGTAGCATTGCTCCTGCTTCTTTTAACTCTGTCAGGAGATCCATGTCTTTCAACAGACACTGATAACGCTCGATATGCGCCATGATCGGGATGATATCCTCTTTGCGCAGAGCATTGACCACATTCATCAGCGTTCCGAATTTCATTTCATAGCCAAACTCGGTCAGTACTGCGTCTCCGCCCGGCATACGATAACTGTCATCCGGTCCGATTCTCCGCATCATATGCGGATCTGCATAGTACTCACAACCCAGATAGAAATGCATATCAGGGAACTGCTCTGCAAGTGTCTCATACACTCTGGCAAACACAACTGCTTTCTCTTCCTGCGCAACTTCAAACATGCCGCGTCTGTAATGCGGGGTAAATACGATATGTCGTATCCCCTGGTCATGCTCGTTTTTTACTAATTCCAACGTCTCCTGCAGGCTGCCTGATCCATCGTCCACGCCCGGAAGTATATGATTGTGTATATCCCAGTATCCTGTCATAGATTGTCACTCCTTGTCGAAATAATAATCAAACATACTTATGATATATATTTTTAGTCACACTGTCAATGGACAAATGTACCTACTTCTCCTGTCACCACCTACTTTTATTTGTGCATTTGGTTCCATTTTACCCCCCCCCCGAGGGTTTTTGTCAATCTGTGGAGAAGAATTGTCATCCCTGGACATCCTGCGTCTTTCATTAAAAAAGGAACCTCATATTTCAATGAGATTCCTTTGATGTAACATATATATGTCGCATGATTGTATTTTTATCAATACATCTTGTTTTTTATTTTTTCAGTGGATATTTCTCTGTCAGTGCATCTACGATGGCACGTGCTTTTGCTACGCCTTCTTCGCCTTCCTTGATGACGATGGAGATTGCCTCAGCGATCTGGTCCATATCCTCTGTGTTCATGCCTCTGGATGTAACAGACGGTGTTCCGAGACGAATACCGCTTGTGACAAACGGGGATTTCGGATCGTTCGGGATCGTGTTCTTGTTTGCTGTGATATGAGCCTCATCCAGAAGTTTCTCGATGGCTTTTCCTGTCAGATCGAACGGTGTCAGGTCAACCAGCATCAGGTGGTTGTCTGTGCCGCCGGATACGATCTTGATGCCGCGGTTCATCAGACCTTTGCAAAGTGCCTGTGCGTTATCAATGATTCCCTGCTGATAGGTTTTGAAGCTGTCCTGTAATGCCTCTTTGAAGCAGACAGCTTTGGCTGCGATGACATGCATCAGCGGACCACCCTGAATGCCCGGGAATACAGCTTTATTGAAGTTGAAGTTGTTTTTCTCCATGGATTCTTTGGAAACAAGGATCATACCGCCTCTCGGTCCACGCAGTGTCTTATGAGTTGTGGTTGTAACTACGTCTGCGTAGTGGATCGGGCTTGGATGAAGTCCTGCTGCCACCAGACCGGCGATGTGTGCCATATCTACCATGAGGTATGCGCCGCATTTATCTGCGATGTCACGGAAACGTGCAAAATCGATGGTTCTTGCGTAAGCGCTTGCGCCTGCGATGATCATCTTCGGTTTGCACTCCATAGCAATTTCTTCTACTTTATCGTAATCGATGAATCCTTCGTCATTTACACCGTAAGGTACGATGTGGAAGTATGTTCCGGAGAAATTAACCGGGCTTCCATGTGTCAGATGTCCGCCGTGATCCAGGTTCATTCCCATTACGGTGTCGCCCGGCTGAAGCAATGCGAACTGTACTGCCATGTTTGCCTGTGCGCCGGAATGTGGCTGTACGTTTACGTACTCAGCGTCAAATAATTCTTTTGCACGCTCGATGGCAAGGTTTTCTACGATATCCACGCACTGGCATCCACCATAGTAACGTTTTCCCGGATATCCTTCTGCGTATTTATTTGTCATGATGCTTCCCTGTGCTTCCATCACTGCATCACTAACCCAGTTTTCAGAAGCGATCAGCTCGATATGGCTGTTCTGACGGTCCATTTCTGCTTCAATGGCAGCTGCTACGTCTGCATCAACTACTTTTAATTCTTCTAAATTCATCACTTTTTCCTCCTGTTGCATAGGTCAACTCTGTTGTCTGAGGTTTTTTCTTTCTGTCAGACAACTTAATTGTTATCATAGCTTAGATTATGCATAAATGCAAGAGTAAAAAATTATTCCTCATGCATCTGGTCGCATCCTCGCGGAGCGTTTTTATGTAATAGGAATATTACGTAGTAATTTCCTATTACATAAAAAACCCCACTCACACGGGCAGAGTCCTGCCAGTGCAAGTGGGGTTTTCGGGTGGAATGAATTCTAGTTACGTTTGTTCATACGTTACATTATTTTTTATCTTTTGGTTTTTGGTTATAGGATTCAGTTGTTATTTTTCTTATCTGATTACTATCATTTTATATGTTATGCATTTGCTGCAAGTGCTTTTCCTGCTGCTTCGCATGCGGCCTGTGCGTCTGCATCCGGAGCTTCGTTTGCAATGATACCTTCTGCTTCGATCATCTCAGCGCCTGCACCTGTCATCTGCTCGACCCAGTTGCGCATCCATTCGCCATCGCCCCAGCCGTAAGATCCGAATAACAGGATTTTTTTGCCGGATACGCTGCCAAGAATCTCCTCAACGAATGGCTCCATTGTGGACTCTTCTAACTGCTCTGCTCCCATGGACGGGCATCCGAGTGCAAATGCTTTTACGTCTGCGATATCTGCTGCGCTCGCATTCTCAACCGGAATGATCTTTGCCTCGGCACCTGCTGCTGTTACACCATCTGCAACGCTCTGTGCCATAGATGCTGTGTTACCTGTACCACTCCAGTAAATGATTTTAACTTCTGCCATTTTTTTGTCTCCTTGATTTTAACTTTTTTATTTTTTCTGTACACAGGTCAGTACACAGTTCCAAGAATGTTCTCTGCTTTCTGATCTGCTTACAGTTTCTAATATGTTTTAGCAGGCGATCTCCTGCATCTGCTTTCCTGCCATGTATTCTACAACGGCGCTTTCTTTTGCGTTGTCATAGGCGCGGAAAGTTGCTTTTGCCCGATCTACATCGCCGTATACTTTCCAGTATCCGGTGTACCGGCTGTCTTTTCCTTCATGCTGGATAAATCCACGGACATCCTCCAGCGGGTAGCCGAGGAAGATTCCCATTTCATGTGGATAGTTTTCCATGCCCTGTGTCGACAATGACACTCTTCTGCTCAGGTAATTCAGACATTTTTCTACCTGCGTGCTGTCATATCCATACTGCATCAAAAATGCGGATACCTTCGGGTCTGCCAGACACTGCTGTACCTCTTCTTCCCGGTAAACATATACCACGGCACGGCCTGCACCCTGACACAGATATTTTACCTGTATGTCGGTTCCTCGAAACAGGGACCGTACAAACCTCATATATGCTGCCGGAACAGTGAACATGCTCGACATTTTTACTTTTTTTAAAACCGGCGCACAATGCAGGATGATCTGCATCGTAAGGCTTTCTGTTACCTTTCTGCTGGAAAGGCGGTTTAATACGGCTTCTGTTGGCATTTCCTATCCTCCTGATGTTTTTTATACTCCCCTTAAATGCTGACTTCATAACCAGACATACACTTTTCTATGTAAACCTGCTTGGTTCTGAAGTTATGCATACTGTTCTAAAATCCCGTTTAATGCGCTTGCGCTGCTGCTGTGGGAACGCTCTACGATAATATTTTTACGCTCCGCTTCTGCCACTGCACAATGCACCATCTTGTGGGATACTGTGGATGTAAAGAGGATCAGCAGATCCGGACATCCGATTTTGTTTTTCAGATCAGTTTTCATCTTGGTAAATACTTTTGCTTTGCATTTGTACTGCTTGCAGATCTGTTTGTACTGTGTTTCCATTCTCTCGTGTCCGCCAATAATTACTACGCTCATGTTAGCCTCCTTCATCTTTTATTAGTTTTTTCTAACTATTAGTTTTAAAAGAAAGCGGTGCGACCCGCCTGATTTTTTTGTTTTCTTTCCTTAATATATGCAGTTTTGATATTCTGATATCCTAGCTGTTTGCTCAGATATCTTTAGCATGTGGTTAGTATACTTTAACCCTCTTGTTTCGTCAAGAGGGTTAATGATAATGTTTTTTCAAATTCTGTAAAATTTTCAATTCTTTGAAAAAACCAAATTATTTTCTGATATAATGACCGGATTTTCCGCCATCTTTTTCTAAAAGTAATATATCCCTGATCACCATACCGCGGTCTACCGCCTTGCACATGTCATAGATCGTCAATAATGCAGCAGATACTGCATGCAGCGCCTCCATCTCGATTCCGGTTTTTCCTGTAGTGCGCACGGAAGCAATTGCCTCGATTTCCGACACTTCCGGATGAAGTTCAAAGTGGATATCCACACCAGTCAGAAGCAGTGGATGGCACATTGGAATGATCTCCCATGTCTTTTTCGCTGCCATGATACCTGCCACCTGTGCAACAGATAATACATCACCTTTTTTTATTTTCCCATCTGTGATCAGGGTAAAGGTCTCCGGCTGCATGCAGATACGACCGGAAGCAATGCCTATACGCTTTGTATCTGCTTTTTCGGATACGTCCACCATTTTGGCTCTGCCCTGTTCATTGATATGTGTTAATTCTGCCATAATTTTCAACTCCTTAATTTCTTACAGTTCCCCCGCGCCATTCGCAAAACGTCCATTCTGGACTTCTCCGTAGCTTCGCTACTATTTTTGCTCATAAGAAGGCGCTCCCCTCATCATTATGTATCCAGCTATCTCCTCATGCAAGCATGATCGATATCTAGATACATATGATGGGTGAACTGTAACATTATTTGCCAAATCCGCAGTTCGGGAAAGTACAAACATCACAGTTCAGGCACAGTCCACCCTCACCAAGGTTTGCGATATCCTCTGCTGTAATCTCATCATCTGCCATCACACGCGGCAGCACCAGATCAAAGATCGTGCGTTTTGCATACATGACGCATCCAGGAAGTCCAAGAATCGGAATGATTCTGCCATCTTCCTCGTTCGTATAATAAGAAACAAGCATCATGGCACCTGGAAGAACCGGTGCACCGTAACTTACAATTCTCGCTCCGGTTGCCATAATAGCCCCCGGTGTACAATCATCCGGATCCACACTCATACCGCCGGTACAGATGATCAAATCTGCGCCTGCTGCGATCTGCTTCTTGATGGCCTCTAAAATATGTGCCTTATCATCATCCACATAAATCTGTGCAATCTCCTCTGACGGATACTCTGCCAGTTTTTCGCGGATGACCGGGCTGAACGTATCTTTGATCCGTCCTTTGAATACTTCACTTCCGGTTGTAACAATGCCATATTTTTTCTTCTGGTATGGTTTCAATGTAAAAATCGGCTCTGTGCCACCGACCTCTCTGGCACGTTCCATTTTTTCTTTCTCAATGATCAGAGGAATAATTCTGGTTCCTGCCAGTTTATCTCCTGCATGTACCGGGAAATCGCCATGTCTGGAGGCGATCATCATCTCGCCGAGACTGTTTACCGCCACCAGAGCCTCACGCTTGATTTTCAGCAGTCCGTCAATATCTGCAATCAGCTCGATTTTTCCTTCTTTGATGCCTGACGGATGCATATGCTCTCCGGCACAGATTTCATACAGAATCTGCGCGGCCTCATTCTCATGCCACTTTGTGTCGTCCTTTTCCCAGACATATAAATGCTCTTTTCCAACGGACAACAGCACCGGAATATCCTCTTCCGTTACCACATGTCCTTTGCGGAACACCGCATCTTTCGTCACACCTTTGATAATCTGTGTAATGTCGTGGCAGAGCACATGGCCGACTGCCTCTTCCGTTTTAATCAGTTTCATAATATCCTAATATCTCCTAATTTTTTATTACTTCCTTGCGCACTCAGCATCATTGCCAAGCAAAATATCCAATCCATGCTTCAATGACGGTAAAATATAATTCAATGCCTCATCCACGGCTTTCGGACTTCCCGGCAGATTCACGATCAATGTCTCTCCACGTATACCTGCGGCAGCTCTTGAAAGCATCGCACGCTCCGTAATCGTCAGTGAATACTGCAAAATCGCCATCGGAATTCCCAGGACTTCCCGTTCGATCACCGCTTTCGTTGCCTCCGGTGTCACATCTCTCTTTGAAAAACCGGTTCCACCTGTGGTCAGGATCAGTTGCACATCATCCTCACACATGGCGATCATTTCATCCTGTAATTTCTGCTGATCATCCGGCAGGATCACTTTTTTTCTGATTGTATAGCCATGCGACTCCATGATCTCCGCAATCCTGGCTCCGCTGAGATCTTCCCGCTGTCCACACGCGCCTTTATCGCTGGCTGTGATAATCCCTACGTTCATATATCGTACTCCTTTTAATATCTCTGCCGTCTAGTATACCATATGCATACATATATGTCACGGTATACAGTAAAAGGGCCGGAGGTCTCAGAAAAGAATACAAGCAGGCGTCTTAGTCTGCAGTATTCTTTTCTGAGCCTCCGGCCCAACACCACCTTATGGTTTAGTCACCCGGGAAGCTATTATCTCATGGTAATGTATCCACGATAGTTTGCAAGGTTATTGCTTGGTGTATAATCAGCTACTGCTGCACTGCAAACATTGTGGTATGGTTTCAGGAATGGGAAAGCATCCTGCTGAGCCCATGACGGTTTCTCAAGTGCTTTCATATCATCAACCATTACTTTGTACCATCCGGACTGGTTCTCGAACCAGATCTCAAGTACCCAATCCATTACGCATCCGTTGATGTCTTTCTTTACTGCACTTGCGAGTACACGGGTACACTCCGGAGCTGCCTGAAGGATCGGAACAACTTTCTCAAATAACCATTTCTCGCCCTCTGCTTTGTCTACGCCTTCCGGGAAACCGATAGTCATATTGAAACGATAGTTTGCACCATCTTCAATTGTACGTCCTTTTCCTTTGAGGTCTTTCTCCCACCACATCGGAAGGAATGCAAAGATAAATGGATTTCCTTCTGCATTGTTAGATTTACGGGCTGCATTTCCTGCATCTCCGTCAGAATCGATCTGAGCTTCTGTATGAGCTGCTGCCGGGATCTGTCCCTGCCATACAAGTACATCCATCGGGAATGTCTCAGCAATTGCTTTGATCTCAAGACGAGGATCAAGGTCGCTTACTAACCAGTGATGCTCTGTCAGCTGCATTCTTGCATATCCGAAACGGTCGCCCTGTGGCGGAATCGGGAAGGATGGATAAAATGCATATTTTGTTACGTACGGCTCAAACTGAGAGATACTGTCCGGAATATGTACCTTATAAAGCCATCTCTGAAGTTTTGGTCTGTAGTCTTCGCTTACGCAGTCAACGTAGATAAGACTTCTCATTGGTTCGAATTTAAAATCTGCCATTTCTAAATACCCTCTTTTCTCTTATTTCTATAACTTATATCAGACGGGAACTGCATTTGCCCCCGCCTGTTATAATTCTTATTTTTGTTTGGATGGAGCTGGTGTCGGCTCGCATACTGCTGTATAATGCTCTTTACGTTTTTTGAACTCAGGATCTTTGTAAAGGTTCATCAGACGACCCTCATTCTCAAAGATGTCCTGTCCATGTAAGAATTTACCGGAAAGAATATCATGCGCATGATGCTCTGTAGCCGGATCATATTTGAATTTGAATGCTCCGTCAACGATTTCAAGTGTTCCTTCAAGACCACACAGCTCACATACGCAGTGAGTTGTACCTGGGTAGATGTAGAAGTTATTACCCTGGCAATGCGGGCAAGCGCCTTCTTTGCCTTTCCAGAGAGATGTATTCTCAGATCCTTCAATCTGCATATCCTCATCAATAATCTGCTGTACAGCATCTACAAGGTTACGTCCGATTTCTTTCATACGCTCAACTTTGTCATCCTGCATGATAACGTCTTTACACCAGGAGAAGAACTCGTTGTTTACTACTTTCCATCCTGGACTTAAAGCGAACATCGCATGGTCTGTCTCACAACGAACAGCCCAGTCAGATCCACCGATTCCTACGAAAGAAAGTGCTTTCTGGCGGAAGTATCTTGGGTTCAGACCTTCTTTTCCAGCTTCTTTGAGTTTTCCATCGAGCATTTTCATCATACCTGTATCATGTCCCGGTCCCATACGGTCTGTGATGGAATGATATAAACCAGTTGCACCAGACTCAAAAATCGGATCTACGAACAGAACTCCGTCGGCCTCAATAACTTTCTCATAGAAAGCTTTGAAATCATCCTGACGGGAGCAGATCATTCCTTTGCCCATTACAAGGCCACGGGAACAGGCAACACAACCGGAGCAGTACTGGATATCCCAGTCAAGAAGGTGGATAAATTCGATCTCTGCACCTTTTTCTTTTGCTGCTTCCAGAGCTACACGACACATTGTGTCATTGTTACCGTTTTTTGTTCCGAGTGAAACACCTAAAATCTTCATACTTGTCCTCCTAAATTTTAAATACATTTGATGATATAGATATAATACTTTCTCCTATATTTCAAAAATGCCTCCGCATTTCTGTTTCAAAACAAATGCCTTACTTCTATACTTAATTCATATAACGAACCTATCCTAAATCATTTCTAACATTTTGACGTCTGTTTTCGTGCATGCCAAATGCTTGTAACCGCTTTGGTTTTACCATTTGACCAGTTACTCGTATTATACCACAATCTTGTTCCTCTTTGTGTAAATTTATTATAAATTCATCTTATTTCGTAGTCAAATGTACATTTTGCATCAAAAAGCCCCGGCGACTGTTCCGGGGCTCTCAAATCTCGTATATTTTTTAACAATATTTCACGAAAAATCCGTAGTATTCCACTTTTGTTATGCAAAAAACGGATTACTGTTTTATTGTACAGATTTTAATACATTTTTTCAAAAATTACTGGAAACATATCTTATCTCAAGAATCCGTTGACAATCTGCTCCTCAGCTTCTTCTTCTGTCAACCCAAGCGTCATCAGCTTGATGATCTGCTCCCCGGCAATTTTTCCGATGGCAGCCTCATGGATCAGCGCTGCATCCAGATCATTTGCTTCCAGCTGTGGTATTGCCAGAATACGTGCTTTGTCCATAATGATGGCATCACATTCTGTATGACCGCTGCACGGTGCATTTCCGATGATTCTGGAATCAAATTTCTGGTAGGAATTGTCCTTTGCTACGGAACGGGAAATAACATCCGCACTTGCGCCCTCTCCGTTTAAGCTGACAGAATATCCGCTGACTGCGCTCTGATCTCCATGCGTCATCAGACGCTCACGAACGACTAATTTTGCACCTGCGGCCAGTTCTGCCTTGGTATCACGAACGGTAGAGTCTACACCTTTGATCTGAACCATTTCCATCTCCATGTAGCTTCCCTCTTCCATGTACACTTCTGTGCCCGGATTCAGGATACGTTTTCCTTCTCCGTCACCTGCGCCGTAATGTTTTTCCACATATTTCACTTTCGCATTTTTTTCAATAAAGAAACGGTGGATACCGTCATGCTCTGCATCCTGATCGCCACAGTTATCAATACCGCAGCCTGCCACGATAACTACGTCACTGCCCTCTCCGATATGAAAATCATTATAAACCATTTCCTTCATACCACTCTGGCTGAGTACAACCGGGATGTGTACGCTCTCGTTTACCGTGCCTGGTTTGATATAAATGTCGATACCGCTGACGTCTGTTTTGGATACAATATCAATATTTGCTGTAGTATTTCTGGCTGCCATCTGACCGTTTGCACGGATGTTGTAAGCTCCTTCCGGAACGCCGTGCAGATCAGCGACTTCGGCCAGAAGTCTTTTCTGAATCTCATCCATCATCTATCTATTCCTCGTTCTTTCCTGATATTTATATATTAACTAAAATCCAACTCATACCATTGGCTTTTTATCCTCTATATATAGATTTCTACTTGTTAAATTTGTCACACATATTAACGGCAGAAGATGTACCAAGTAACTGCGGTAAAATTTCTTCCTTTGGCCCATGTTTTAAAATCTGTCCGGCAGAGATCACAACGATTTCATCTGCAATATCAAGAATACGCTCCTGATGGGATATGATCAGGATGGAACCGTCTTTTGTTTTCTCCTGCATGCGCTCAAATACCTGAATCAGGTTCTGGAAACTCCACAGATCAATACCTGCCTCCGGCTCGTCAAATACAGAAAGCTGTGTGCCTCTTGCCAGCACGGTAGCAATCTCGATACGTTTTAACTCACCACCGGAAAGGCTCGCATTTACTTCACGGTTGATGTAATCCTTTGCGCAGAGTCCTACTTCAGACAGATACTGACAGGCATCTGCTGCACTCATTCTGCGTCCTGCTGCCATGCGGATCAGATCCAGCACCTGGATTCCTTTGAATCGAACCGGCTGCTGAAAAGCAAAGCTGATACCCATTTTTGCACGCTCCGTGATACTTTTTTCTGTAATGTCTTCTCCGTTAAATAAAATCTGACCGGAAGTTGGCTTCTCAATACCAACGATCAGTTTTGCCAGGGTGGACTTACCACCGCCGTTTGGTCCTGTAATGACCACAAATTTGTTGTCGTCAATTTTCAGATTAATTCCTCTGATAATCTCTTTTTGTGCTTTCTCGTCTGATACTTCAAAAGACACATTTTTCAATTCCAGCATTTTGTCTCTCTCTTTCTGTTTTTTTAATCATTCAATTCCATCTTTTTTCAGAATTTTTTATTCCGATATTGGATTTTGTTTTTTATATCCTAGCGTTTCTCTTGGTTTTTCCATAAACGCAAAGAGCAGCGAAAAGACGTTTGTCCTTTCACTGCTCATATTTTTTAATTCCAACTCTGATCATTCTTTTTAGTCTAATGGTCTTCTCGGCATAATGATTGCTGCCAGAATATAGATCAGAAGTCCACTTCCTGCTGCAAATGCAAGTACTACCCAGATCAGTCTGACGATGGTCGGATCAATACCAAGGAACTCTCCAAGACCGCCACACACGCCACACAATACTTTGTTATCATCTGATTTGTATAATTTTTTATTCATTCTTTATCCCTCTTTTGATTTACCAACATACAGGTAATCCCTGCATGGTTACTGAAAATCTCCTTGATCGCGAACAGATATATTTTACTATAGAAGTATTTTTTTCGCAAGAAAAATACTGTTTTTTAATCCAAATTTATATTCTTCCATGCATCTCTATTGCAACTCTCCGCTTTCAAAAAATTCCGGTCTGTGAAAATCCGGTTTTGGCACATTTACCGGTGCATAACTTGCATAATGAATCTGTTCGGCATTGCCACCTTCACATACCTTGTAAAAATTGCAGGCAATCTTTGTTCCGCCCATCTGTGGAATCGGACCACCAATTTTTTCTAAAAGTTCTAACGGCAGAAAAAAACTGATTTTCCAGTAATCTTCTTCAATGGCCGCCTGCGGCTGACAGATTCTTATCTGTTCTTCCGTGAAAAATGTCCGATCCGCACGCTCTGTTCCATACTGCATCAGTGCTGCTCCGTTCGCATTCATTTCCACATTTACATACAATGGTGTGCGATCTGCCCACAAGGACAAAAATGCTTCCATTCCACTGTCCAGACTTACCGGATCATTCATTTTGGTGTAAGTCCGAAGCGGGTCTTTTTCTTCACAGATCATTTCTACCAGGAAACCATGATCTTTCCAGCAGGCAATTTTTCCATACGTTGTTGGAATTACTTTTGTCCCCCATAAAAGATGTGTGATTTCAAATGTTTCACACCGTGCGAATTGGTCTTTTTTGTCTATGATTTTTATATTCATTCTCTATCGTCCCCCGATCAATACTTTTTTCCCCTCAAATGCAAATCCATAATGATGAATCTGATTCGATTTTATATGAAGTTCTGATAATTCCGCATCATACTGTTTTTCCTGCATCTGCATTAATGCCGCCTGCACTGTTTCCTGCAAGGATTCCTCTTCTTCCGGATCATGCACTTTGAATTCCAGCACATATGCCTGTTCTGCGAAATCTCGCGGAATCAGCATCACATCGTATCTGCCATATCCACTTTCCCGGTTGGATTTCAGCACATATCGGTCCCGAAGTTCTGCCAGCAATCCAAGTACAAATCCATGATAAAATCGTTCCGGCTGTGTCTTTCCCGATGGATGTCTCCCAGTATCAAAACTGCTGAATGTAACCAGTGCCACATCATTCATATATACATTCATCTCTTTCAGATTTCCCTGCAGCAATGCCTGAACAAACGCATTATAATTACAATCTGAAGCAGAAAACCAACCTTTAAACATTCCGGTAAACATTCCCAGTGTTTCCAGATTTGTAATTTTCAGATGATACCACGGTTCCAGCAAAATGCCACGTTGTTCCACTTCCAGCACTTTCAGATATCCACTGGCAAGCAGCAGACTCCAAATTGCATTTTTATCCTGCTGTAACTGTTCAAAAACAATCTGCTCATCAAAGGTAACAAAAATCTCTTTTTCCTGCAAAAGAGTTTCCATTTTTTCTTTAATATCCGTTGCCGATTGTTGGATCAGACTGTTGATCAGCGTGTTGGAACTGGTCGCCGCCCAATATGCCCCGATCTTTTTTTTATCCAGATAATTTGTGATCGACCATGGATTATAAATATCCGTATGACTGCCAAATGTAAATCCATCATACCACTGTTTCACCAGTTCTTTTTTATCCGTCAGGCCAAATTCTTCCAATGCCTGAAATACTTCCTGTTCCGTGAAACCAAAATAAGTGGCATATTCCTCCGACGTTGTCGTAATCACATTCAAATTATTCAGATCAGAAAAAATAGACTGCTTCGATACCCGTGTGATTCCTGTCAAAACTGCACGTTCCAGATATGGGTTTGATTTGAATGTCGCATTAAAAAGACTTCTCAAAAAAGAGGTAAACGCATCCCAATATCCATGTACATAAGCCTCCTGCATTGGCGTATCATATTCGTCTAACAGCACGATCACTTTTTTCCCATAATAGCGATACAGATACTGGCATAGTAAATTGATTGAAAATGAACTTTCCGCATCTTCCATATACATCGATACATTTCGATACATTGCTTTCTCATTTTCACTGAGCAGGTCTCCATCCAGCAAATAGCGGTGTTCCTCATATAAACGTGCGATCTGCATATTGATCTGTTTTTTCACCTCTGATAACTGATCTGCTTTCACTGCCGCAAAACTTAAGAAAAGTACCGGATACGTGCCCTGCAATCCTCGCCATTTTTCTTCGTTCCAGATAGAAAGACCTTCAAACAAATCTCCTCTGCCAGCATACTGATTTGAAAAAAAACATTTCAGCATATCCATATTCAGAGTTTTTCCAAAACGTCGTGGACGTGTGATCAACGTAATATCATCCTGGGATTCCCACCATGCCCGGATCAGATCCGTTTTATCAATATAAAAACTGTTCTGTTCTCTCAGACTCGCAAAATCCTGTTTTCCTATACTGACTGTTTTTGTCATCTCAGTGCTGCACCTGCCTTTCTGTATTGTTATCAGTATAACATTGCTTTTCCAGAAACACAACGGCACATAGCAAAATATGTCCTATAGTAAAATATCAAAATGTGCTATCATAACTTTCATAAGAAAAGCTATAAATAGCACATTTTTCAGCTATATTATTACCGATACAAAGATTTTATCCGATTTATTCTTTTTTATTGACTGATTTCATCTGTCTCAATAATAAACCGCACGCTTCCGCTCTGTCCCTCCTTCACCCCGGAAAAACTCTGGTAAGCACCGTCGGCCTCTTTCAGTGCCCGGATCTGTGTCAGAACGTTCTGAAGATCGTCTCCTGCCAGATCAGCAATTTTCTGAACCCCTTCCTCATCAAAAGTGATCATACCTTTCTGCAACGCCTGCAAGCCTTCCGTCAGAGCTGCGCATCCCTGCACAAGGCTGTCACCGCTGCCTGCAAGCTGACTACTTCCGGTGCGCAGTGCCGCAATGCCGTCGGACAACTGACCAACACCATTGTCAAAAGCAGTCACGCCTTCCTTTAACTGTGCGCTTCCGGCGGACAACTGGCGGATACTGTCTGTCAGTGTACTGATCTGTCCCAGTCCTGCAAAAGCATCTCCGGCATTTTCCAATGACGGTACTTTTGAGAGAATACCGCCGGCAGCCTGCACCTGCTGCTTCGCTTCAGCAGTAATCCCAGCCAGATCCACCTGTGAAGCGATCTGCTCTGCAATCTGTGTCTTTTCTTCCTCACTCAGTCCATCTACATTTGCCAATGCTTCTTTTGCTGCATCTGTTACCTGTTCTTTTGCCTTTGATTCAGCTGACTGCTCCACACCGTTTAAGTCTACCGATGCAAGTCCTGCCTGAGCTGCGCCGATGGCCTGCTGCACGCCGCCTGCATACTGCTTAATCTGGTCCCCTGCGGATGCAATCTGGTCGATCGCATCGCTATGATCCAGCACGGCTGCAATCTGTCCCAGTCCATCGGATACGGCTGCCGCACCGCTTTGCAGTGCTGCGGTATTTTCCTTCAGAGCTGCTACGCCGCTCTGCAAGGTGCCAATTCCCTGGTCTACGGCTTTCACGCCATCCGTATACTGCCTGATATAAGTCTGTAACTTCTCACTTCCGCTTAACAACTGTCCGGCCCCGTCGATCAGTTTGTCCGACGCATCCTGAAATTTGTCCGCAGATTCCTTTAGATCATCCATGTCTTTCAAATCATCTTCTTCCAGTTCTTTGAACAGTCCATTTGTAACAACTGTTGCGGTAAAATTAAGTTGAAAATCTGTAGCATCTGCCTGAATCTCCACATAATCCGGGATTTCCACGTCTGTTGTTGCCTCATAGTCTGTCAATTTGAGGCTCTCCTGCAAGCCCGGAAATGCATAACCTACCACCATAGTCTGCCCGTCCATATCTACAAGTTTTCCATTTTTCACCTGAATGTTGGAAAAATGATCCTCAGAGAGCATCACCGTGGACAGCACCGCAAATGGAGTCACCGTTTCCACATTTTTCCCCTTTACCTGTACGGTCTGGGATGTCTGGTTTTCATACTGAAAACGAATCGTCACTTTTCCGCTTTTTCCAGCCAGATTCTTCGATTCGATTTCTTTTCCGTCAAGGAAATACCTGATTTCGGTTTTCACCGGAAGTTCTTTTTCCGTGGTTCCTTCATAGGAAATATCTTCACCTTTGTTTTCCCAGGTCAGCGCATCACCCTTCTTGGTATATTCTTCCTCGCCCTCGGTATTTTTGATGTCTTTCAAATCCGATAGATCTTCGATTGTTTTTCCCTCACCCGGATTTTTCAGGACATCTTTCACCGTCACTTTGCGCGCTGTTCCATCTGCATTGGCCTTCACATACACCGTTTCTGCCTTATCCACCTGATTCGTCTGGGAATCGGTCACTCCATCGCTGTCAGCGGAATCTTTCTCGGAATCGGATACATTTTCCGCATCCTGCCTGGTCGCATCCGCACTGATTTCTGTACCCGTTCCTGCATTGTTTTGTTTATTTCCCGCATACGCCGGCACAAGCAGACACACCACAAGCACCATGACCACAGCTGCTGCCGTAATACCTTTTTGTCGGAAATACCGTCGCTCCCACTGTGGGATTTTTTTCTCTGACGTTTGCTTATCTATCTGTCGAAACAGTTTCTTTTTCATATGCTCCCTCCATTCTGTCATTTATTTTTTATAAGATTTGTAAAGCGGACATTCGCAATCCGCTTTCGCTACTTGCTCATGAACGCAGTCGCTTTGCGACCTGTCAGTGGGAGCTTTTAACTCCCACTGACATAAGCATCCCCTTACCCACCGCTTAGTGCTCTACGCACTTGAAGCGGGGGAATGCTTGTTCTGCGTTCATCTTTTGATTTGCATTTTTCACCCAGACTGTTTTTACTCTACATTTTTTAAAGCGGTATCCATCGGCACTTTTCGGATTCTGCGATATTCCACCATCGCCACCACTGCATAACTGCAGATACCAAGCACAAACATTTCCACATAAATCTTTGGATCCATATAAAAGCTGATCCATCCCGTCATACTCTGCATTACGATTTTGATGATCACTTTCATAAGCACCGTTTCGATTGGCAGACTGATCAGCAGAAAGGCTGTCACCACTACTGATGTGGACATCAGGTAAAGCCTGCTGATCTCCCGGTTTGTATAACCCAGAATTTTTACCATGGAAATGGACTGTGCATTTTTCTCAATGATGATCTTGGACAGCAGATAAATCAATACGACAAACATCACAATGGCAAATCCATCCACAAGATACATCATGCTTCCCATGGATACCATCAACTGACGGCTGATCTTGGTCAGAGCGTCCACATCAATGACAGAACCTATGTATTTCTCATCGATATCCGTAATCTCCGTGTCAGACAGATAGCCGCAAAAATAATCGTCCCCCAGATCAAACGTCTGATTCAGCTCTTTCTGTGGCATAAATACGGCGATTCCTGCCTCATACGGATAGATGCCCTCTACGGTAAATTCATAGACATCATCACCGTATGGCTCTTTTAAGGAAATCGTGTCCCCGATCACCAGATCATATTTTTCTGCGTAAGCTGAAGATACATATACCTTCGGTACATTATCGGCATTTGCAATAGAGCCACCGTCTGTATTATGATCCGAAGCAGTATTTGTGTTAAAATCAAGCGGAATATAACGACTGTTCTCTGCCACACCATAGATAGTAACACCGTCTTTCTTTTCGCTGCTCATGCTCTGTTCCAGCGAATATGCGCTGAATTTTTCCGCATCCTCATTCTCTGTCTCCACCGCCTTGGAAAACAGCAGCATCTGAACCATACTCTCTAACTTATGTTCCTCATCCATCGCCTCGATCGGCACCTGAAGCATATACTGATAATTACAGAGCATCTGTTTCGGAATGGACTCCTGATAATGATTCAGAATCGACGGCAAGATCAATCCAAACATCAACAGCATATTTGCAAAAATAATACCGATAAACAGCACCACATAATTGCTCATGTTCTGGAACAGCACACGGATCTGAAATCTGCTGAAAAATGGCAGTTTCGGATTCAACGGCACAATCTTGTGCTGTTTTTTACCGGACAGATCATGCCGCAGGAAGTTCAACGGTCCAAGCTGCAGTTTTTTCCGGAGAACCACATAATTGACCACAAGCATGATCAGGATCGGGACAATCGTGGTCAACACAAAAACATCCGCGCTCCATATTGTTTCATAGGTCGGCAGACTATAACTTCCGTAATACATGCCCGCGCACACTTTTTTCAATACCGTGTAACCAAGAATATTCCCAATCACAGCACTGATGGCAGTCACGATAACCGGCATTGCCATATAATGACGGATCAGTTCATTTTTCGTGTAACCGGAAGCCCGCAACGTACCGATCACGCTGGCTTCTTTTGAAATCGTATTGCTGATGGTAATGCCAAATACAAAGGCAAGAATCGCAATGACAATGTAAAGCAGGGCAATCATCATCGTCCGGTCACCGCCCATATCGTCACCGGTAAAATGGATTGCCTGATTCTGATACTGAGGGATAAAGCTCTGCAGTGCTACTTCCCCGTTCAGGTCTTTCATCAAGTCCTCGGACATGTCTTTTTCTTCGGCATCGTCCACCGGTTTTGTATCATATTTCCAGGAATAGTCGTAAACAAGATCATCCGCCGAATATGCATCCAGACCGCCTTCCGGTATGATCGCCACACCGAATTTTACCGCATCAAACATCGTGTCATTATTATCAGAAAACAGGCAGCTGTAGTCCGGTAATGCCACCAGACCAACGATCTTCCAGTTTCTTACATTCGCTGTTTCATCTGTACTGTTCTCTGTATTATCTGCTATTTCCGTTTTGCCTGATTTCTCGGAAATTATATCCCCGACTTTCAGATTGTTATTATCCGCATACATACGGTCAATAGCGATTTCATCCGCTGTCTCTGGCATTTTTCCTTCCATCAGACACACCGTATTCACTTCGGAACGATTTTCAAACACACGCAAAGTAGTGTCATTACTCAGACTCCGCTCCGTATAAAAATTGTCATAAACAGTAATTCCAAACTCCTGCACCGAACGTTCCTGTGCCTTGTTCATCTTTTTCTTCGTCTGGAAATTACCATCTTCGATATTATATTTCGTAAAGCCTTCGTTATAGGCCTTCAACATACTTCCGTCTGCCACCAGGAAACCGGACACAAAGCTGATGGTTCCCGCCAGAAGCAGAAAAATGACTGCATATTTACCAAATTCACTTTTCAGTTCCCTAAGCAGACGTTTCCGCAATGGATTTTTCACCTGTCAATCCTCCTATTAATATGATTACCATTCCAGCTCTTCTGCTGGAACACGCTGCTCATTGCAGTAACTCTTACGAATCATACCGTCACGCAAACAAACCACCCGGTCTGCCATATCTTTGATGGCATCATTATGAGTCACCATAACTGTGGTATTTCCATATTTTCGATTTACCGTCTCGATCAGTTTCAAAATTTCCTTAGATGTCTTGTAATCCAACGCGCCCGTCGGCTCATCGCAGAGCAAAATATCCGGATTTTTTACAATCGCACGGCCGATAGCAGTTCTTTGCTGTTGACCACCGGAAAGCTGATTGGGGCGTTTGCTCTGATGCTCATAAAGCCCCAGGGTGTGAAGCAGTTCATCCACATCCAGCGGATGTTCCCCAAGATATGCGCCAACCTCGATATTTTCCCGCACTGTCAGATTCGGAATCAGATTGTACATCTGAAACACATATCCAAGGTGTCGTCTGCGGTAATCTGTTAGCTGTTTTTCTTTCATTGCTTCCATCGGCTCTCCGGCGATGACAATACTTCCTTCATCTGCCTGATCAATGCCGCCCAGAATATTCAATAATGTCGATTTTCCAGAGCCGGAAGGTCCAAGGAGCACACAAAACTCTCCTTTTTCGATACCAAGATTAATGCCTTTGAGTACTTTCACCCGGTTCTCTCCACTTCCATAAAACTTTTTCAAATTTCTAATTTCCAGAAACATAAATTCCTCCCCATATTTTATTCACAGTCTCATTTCTCTGGTTCTATGTTTTCTTTTCTATATCTACTGTTCTCGGTCAATTTTTTAACACGGTAAGTATATTTTATATATTATTAGTTCATGCTAACCATATGCTAGTAAAAAAGAACCCTATGCCTTCAGGATTCTTTTTTAGTTAGTTATAATTTCAAAGCAAAGCGGACAATCGCAATCCGCTTTCGCTACTTGCTCATGAACGCAGTCGCTTTGCGACCTGCGTTCAATTTATCATAGTTTTTATCATACGTCAATACATGAATATATATTCACATATTATTTTGTTCTATATCTCTACATATTTTTGAAAGGGCTGTAGACTATACATTCCTTTTAAAATAATCTTGTTCCAGATGTATTTTCTACATTTTGCACATATACAATAATATTCTAAAACTTTTAGGAAAGGAATCCACTACCATGAATAATGAAAAATTAGAAAATCTCCTGAATCTGGCACTGAATGCCACACTGGAAGAACGGGAAAAATCCCTGGAACTGAATATTGGATATGATACTACTTCCCGTAGTTGGGAAGTGATTGCGAAAGCCTCCGGTGGCTTTACATCGGTTGTGGAACTTTTTCCGCAGATTACGGTCAGACCGCTGTTAAATGGCTATGGTATACTGACTGTTCCTGCGAATCTGCTGGATGCCTTGTCGGAACGCCCGGAAATTGAATACATCGAAAAACCAAAGCGGCTCTTTTTTGCTGTCAATAGCGGGCGATCAGCTTCCTGTATCACGCCACTTCAGACAGCACCCATGGATAATCCGCCAAATAACACGTTCTCTCCATCCGCTTCATTCATAAATGCAGCGCCTTCTACATTACCGAATGATGTAACCGCACCTGCTCCGGAGTGGAATAACCTCTTCGGTTCCGGCATCCTCATTGCCATCATCGATTCCGGTATTGACTATGCACACCCGGATTTCTGCAATGCGGACGGAACCACCCGGATTCTTGAACTCTGGGACCAGACACTGGACCGCATTTTCACGCAATCTGAAATCAACGAAGCCCTGCAGGCTCCCTCTTCTCAGCAACGTTACCAACTTGTCCCAAGCCGTGACCTGTCCGGCCACGGCACACACGTTGCCGGAATTGCCGCCGGAAACGGACGTGCATCCAATGGTCAATATCGCGGTGTTGCTCCGCAAAGTTCCCTTCTGATCGTAAAGCTTGGCATTTCCGACCCGGATGGATTTCCCCGCACTACGGAATTAATGAACGCAGTGGATTATGTATTGCAAAAGGCATTTACATTACAAATGCCCGTGGCAATCAACCTTAGTTTTGGCAACAATTATGGTTCCCATGACGGAGCAAGCCTTCTAGAAACTTACCTTGATAATGTTTCTTCCTACTGGAAATCCTGCATTGTCACTGGTACTGGAAATGAAGGGGCTTCCCGCATTCACACTTCCGGTACATTTCTGCCAGATACTTCCAGAGCGATTGTCTCAAATACTACCAGAACATCTGCACCGAATATTCCCGAAACACCTGCAACAAATACTTCCAACCGCCTTTTCCCTGTTGCCATTCCGTTTTCGGTCAGCGATTACGAATCCGGTCTGAACCTGCAGCTCTGGAAATCCTACTCTGATGAAATCGAAATCACGCTACGACACCCAAACGGCACCGTCATTGGACCGTTTCAGGAACAGCTTGGCACCTATCGATTTACCGTCGGGATGACCGAACTTCTGGTGTATTACGGAGAGCCAAGTCCCTACAGCACCAGCCAGGAGATTTATCTGGATTTTATTCCCCGTGGGAATTATGTGGATGCAGGTCTCTGGGAACTGACACTTAATCCACGCCACATCAACGCTGGTTCCTATGACCTGTGGCTTCCGGGACAGTCCGTGATCGGCAGTGGCACCGGATTTCTGTATCCGACAGAATACACCACCCTCACAATTCCTTCCACTGCATCAAAAGTTATTTCTGTAGGTGCCTATAATGCTGCTTTCAACAGTTATGCCACCTTTTCCGGTCGTGGATTTACCCGAATGGAGCACCGGATCAAACCGGATCTGGCTGCTCCCGGCGTCAATATCATTTCTACAGCCCCCGGCGGCGGTTATACTTCAAAAAGCGGTACTTCCATGGCAGCTCCTTTTGTCACCGGAAGCTGTGCTTTACTGATGGAATGGGGAATTTTACGCGGCAACGATCCCTATCTCTATGGTGAGAAAGCAAAAGCGTATCTGATCCGGGGCACAAAAAAACTGCCTGCCTTCACGGAATACCCCAATCCCTATATCGGGTGGGGCACTCTGTGTGCGGCAGACAGCCTGTAATGATTCTACTGCTCTGTTACAGTTACTTTTACTTTGTCAAGATGCCAGATATCATCTACATACTCCTGAATGGTTCTGTCAGAAGAGAATTTTCCAACATGTGCCACATTCAGCATAACGAGTTTTGCCCAGCCTTTCTCGTCTCTGTAAGCTTTCTCCACACGCTCCTGAGCCTCTGCATAAGAACGGAAATCTTTCAGGCAGAAGTAAGTATCAGCGAACTGTGTACACTGTGTATTCAGCAGTGAATTGTACAGATCTCGGAACAGCTCTGTATCATTTCCGGAATAGAATCCGTTGATAAGCTGCATCAATACCTGACGGATTTCCTGATCCTGATTAAAGATATCCATCGGATTGTAATCGCGGTTCTGCTCATGCGCGATGACTTCATCGGAACTCATACCAAAGATAAACATATTATCTTTGCCGACTTCCTCTGCCATCTCTACGTTGGCACCGTCCATTGTTCCAATCGTTGCAGCACCGTTTAACATGAATTTCATGTTACCTGTTCCGGATGCCTCTTTACTTGCAGTAGAAATCTGCTCGCTGACATCTGCTGCTGCAAAAATCCATTCAGCATTGGATACTTTATAGTCTTCAATAAATACAACTTTCAGTTTGTTGTCAATGCTTGCATCATTATTGATCACATCAGCTACGGCGTTGATCAGTTTGATTGTCAGTTTTGCATTTTTGTAACCGGCAGCTGCTTTTGCACCAAAAATAAAGGTTCTTGGATAGAACTCCATATCCGGATGCTCTTTGATCTTGTTGTACAGATACATAACGTGCAGGATATTCATTAACTGACGTTTATACTCATGCAGACGTTTTACCTGTACATCAAAAATGGAACGCGGATCTACTTCAATACCATTGTGCTCCTGGATATATTTTGCCAGACGCAGTTTGTTCTGATATTTGATCTGCATAAATTCCTGCTGTGCTTTTGGATCGTCTACATAGACAGCAAGCTTCTTCATATGGCTCAAATCTGTGATCCAGTCGTTTCCAATCTTGTTGGATACCCACTCAGCCAGCAGCGGATTTCCATGATACAGGAAACGACGCTGTGTGATACCGTTTGTCTTGTTATTAAATTTCTGCGGGAATAACTCGTAGAAATCTTTTAATTCCTGCTGTTTCAGAATTTCTGTATGCAGTCTCGCTACACCGTTTACAGAGTAACCTGCGACAATAGCAAGGTGTGCCATTTTGACCTGACCATCGTGAATGATCGCCATTTTGTCTTTTTTATACTGATTTCCCGGGTATTCCTCTTCTACTTCCAGAAGGAATCTGCGGTTGATTTCCTCAACGATCTGATAAATACGTGGAAGGAGACGGGAGAAGATTTCGATTGGCCATTTCTCCAGTGCTTCTGCCATGATAGTGTGGTTTGTATATGCACAGGTTTTTGTTGTGATCGCCCATGCCTCATCCCATGTCAGTCCTTCCTCATCGAGAAGGATTCTCATCAGCTCTGCAACTGCTACAGTTGGATGTGTATCGTTCATCTGGATGGTTACTTTCTCAGAAAGCTTGTGGATATCCGGATGATATTTTTTATAGCGGGCTACAGCACGCTGTACACTTGCAGATACGAAGAAATACTGCTGTTTCAGACGCAGCTCTTTACCCTGAATATGATTGTCGTTCGGATACAGTACCTCAACCAGATTTCTGGCAAGATTTTCCTGCTCAACGGCTTTTCTGTAATCACCTTTGTCAAAAGAATCCAGCTCAAAGCACTCCATTGGCTCAGCATCCCAGATCATCAGAGTGTTTACCATATTGTTATTGTATCCAACAATCGGCATGTCATATGGAACAGCCAGTACAGACTGGTAATTTTTCTGAACAAATTTTGTACGTCCGTTCTCTGCCGGCTCTGCCTGTACATAACCGCCAAATTTTACTTCAAAAGAATGCTCCGGTCTGCGCAGTTCAAAAGGATAACCGTTTTTCAGCCAGTTATCCGGTACTTCCACCTGATAACCGTCTTTGATCTTCTGTTTGAACATACCGTAACGATAACGGATACCACATCCGTAAGCAGCGTAACCGAGAGTAGCAAGGGAATCCATAAAGCATGCAGCCAGACGGCCAAGACCACCGTTTCCAAGTGCCGGATCCGGCTCCTGGTCTTCGATCATATTCAGATCAAATCCAATCTCGTCAAGTGCTTCTTTGACTTCTTTATATGCAGTCAGATTGATCAGGTTGTTGCCGAGGGCACGCCCCATCAGGAACTCCATGGACATATAATATACCATCTTCGGATCTTCCTTATCAAAAGTCTGCTGCGTAGCAAGCCAGTTATCAATAATAACATCTTTTACTGCATAAGACACCGCTTGGAAGACTTCCTGTTCGGAAGCCTCCTCCATGGTCTTACGGTAAAGTGTTTTTACATTATCTTTTACACATTTAATGAATTCTTTTTTATCAAATAAAATATTTTTCATTACTGTTTTTCCACTCCTAACTCAACTTTGTGGCCGTTGATATTCCACTCTTTCTGGTAGCCTTCTAATGCGCCTTCTTTGATATCTACCGCAAGTACTTCACTCTGAATTTCTTCTTTGTGTGCTGCAAATACGTCACAGATTGTTTTCTCTGCTTTGAAGGAAAGTACAATCTTGTCCATTACTTCAAATCCAGCCTCTTTACGCATTGTCTGTACCTTACTGATGATCTCACGAACAAAACCTTCCTCAATCAGTTCCGGTGTCAGTTTCGTATTCAGTACAACAGTGATGTCATTTCCTGTCTCAGTAGCAAATCCTTCTGTCTGAGCTACGGAGATCAGTAAATCTTCTTCTGTCAGAACGATGCTCTCGTCCACTTCAGATAAGGTGATGGAACCTTCTTTTTTCAGCTGTGCCATAGCTGCGTGTCCGTCGATGTTTTCCAGTGCTGCTTTGATCTTGCCCAGGAATTTACCATATTTTGGTCCGACGGTACGAAGCTGCGGTTTGAAGCTGTAATTTGTATATGCGCTGACATCCTCGATGAAGCTTACTTTCTTAATATTCAGCTCATCCTCGATAATCTCAACGAAGAACTCCGGTACTTCAAACGGTGCTTTTACATACATATCACCGATTGGCTGTCTGTTTTTGATATTTGCACTGTTTCTTGCCGCACGGCCAAGTACAACGATTTTCAGTACTTCTGCCATGTTTTTCTCAAGTTCCGGATTGATCATTGCCTCGTCAACAACCGGGAAGTCACACAGATGGATACTTTCCGGAGCGTCTTTGTCAATGCTTCTTACAAGGTTCTGGTAAATATCTTCTGTCATGAACGGGATCATCGGAGCGGCAGTCTTGCAAATGGTTACCAGTGCAGTATACAGTGTCATATATGCATTGATCTTATCCTGCTCCATGCCTTTTGCCCAGAAACGTTCACGGCTTCTTCTTACATACCAGTTACTCATGTCATCGACAAAATCCTGCAGTGCTCTTGCAGCTTCCGGGATTCTGTAGTTTCCAAGGTTGTCATCTACTGCTTTTACGGTAGAATTCAGTCTGGACAGCAGCCATTTATCCATAACGGATAATTTATCATATTCCAGATTGTATTTTGTTGCATCAAACTCATCAATGTTTGCATACAGAACAAAGAATGCGTAAGTATTCCACAGAGTACCCATGAATTTACGCTGTCCTTCCATAACTGCTTTTCCGTGGAAACGGTTCGGCAGCCACGGTGCGGAGTTGATGTAGAAATACCAGCGGATCGCATCTGCGCCATATTTCTGCAGTGCATCAAACGGATCAACGGCATTTCCTTTGGATTTACTCATCTTCTGTCCGTTCTCATCCTGAACGTGTCCCAGAACGATAACATTTTCGTATGGTGCTTTGTTGAATAACAGTGTGGACTCTGCCATCAGAGAATAGAACCATCCACGGGTCTGGTCTACTGCCTCTGAAATGAACTGAGCCGGGAACTGCTGTTCAAATACTTCTTTATTTTCAAATGGATAATGATGCTGTGCAAACGGCATTGCTCCGGAATCGAACCAGCAATCAATAACTTCCGGTACACGGTGCATGTCTTTGCCACAGTGCGGGCACTTGATGGTTACAGCATCAATATATGGACGGTGGAGTTCTACTTCTGCCGCTTTCGGATCTCCACTCTTTTCAGCCAGCTCTGCACGGCTTCCGATAGATTCCATATGACCGCACTCACACTGCCATACGTTCAACGGTGTTCCCCAGTAACGGTTACGGGAAATACCCCAATCCTGAATGTTCTCCAGCCAGTCACCGAAACGTCCTTTTCCAATGGATTCCGGAATCCAGTTTACAGTAGCATTGTTGCGAACCAGATCATCTTTGACTGCTGTCATTTTAATGAACCAGGATTCTCTTGCATAGTAGATCAGTGGAGTATCACATCTCCAGCAATGTGGATAGCTATGCTCAAATTTCGGTGCGTCAAAAAGCAGTCCTTTTTCTTCCAGGTCTTTCAATACCATTGGATCTGCCTTTTTCACAAATACACCTTCATACGGTGTCTCTTTTGTCATCTCACCTTTGCCGTTTACCAACTGAACAAACGGAAGGTCATATCTACGTCCTACCTGGGCATCATCTTCACCAAATGCAGGTGCGATATGAACCACACCGGTACCATCGGTCAGTGTAACGTAATCAGCGCATGTGACAAAGTAGCCTTTTTTGTGCTGTTTCTCACAGATATCTACCGCACAGTCGAATAATGGCTCATATTCTTTATACTCAAGGTCTTTTCCTTTGTATGTCTCAAGTACTTCGTATGCTTTTGTACCGGACTCTTCATCCGCAAGTTTGCCAAGAACAGTATCGCACAGTGCCTCTGCCATATAATAAGTATATCCGTCAGCAGCTTTTACTTTTACATAAGTCTCTTCCGGGTTTACACAAAGAGCTACGTTGGACGGCAGTGTCCATGGAGTTGTGGTCCATGCCAGGAAATATGCGTCCTCGCCTTTTACTTTGAAACGAACTACTGCAGAACGTTCTTTGACATCTTTGTATCCCTGTGCTACCTCATGAGAAGACAGCGGAGTACCACAACGCGGGCAGTAAGGAACAATCTTGAAGCCTTTGTATAACAGACCTTTGTCCCAGATTTTTTTCAGTGCCCACCACTCAGACTCAATAAAGTTATTGTCATAAGTAACATATGGGTTATCCATATCAGCCCAGAAACCAACTGTTCCGGAAAAATCTTCCCACATACCTTTATATTTCCATACGGACTCTTTACATTTTTTGATAAATGGATCCAGACCGTATTCTTCAATCTGCTCTTTTCCATCAAGACCAAGCAATTTCTCTACTTCCAGCTCGACCGGGAGTCCATGAGTATCCCATCCTGCTTTTCTCGGGACCATTTTTCCTTTCATGGTCTGATAACGCGGGATCATATCTTTGATAACACGAGTTAATACATGTCCAATATGCGGTTTACCATTTGCTGTCGGCGGTCCATCATAGAAAGTGTATGTCTCACCTTCTTTACGATTTTCCATACTTTTGCGGAAAATGTCATTTTCTTTCCAGAATTCTTCTGTCTTTTTTTCACGATCCACAAAATTCAGATT
>CAKRKO010000008.1 GCA_934358495.1 uncultured Eubacterium sp.
CCAAATGGAATCTTGCGGCCCGGGTTCACCAGCGTATTAAATTCATCCACTACTTCGCCACCTTTAACCTTCAGCGCTGAAATCTCAATCACTTCATCATAGTTCGGCGAGATTCCAGTCGTCTCAAGGTCAAAGATGACATAGTCTGGTGTGTATTTATTAATCAGAGTTCCTTTCTGTGTGGACATGAATATCACTACTTTCTGGTTTAACATATATTTGCCAGTACGATTCAGACTTTTTCAATAACTGAATCTGAATTCAAACCTTTTTTCGTATCTTATCATATCCCTATTTAAAGTACAATCATCAATAATTCATCCTTGCAATCACAAGAAAAATCGCAATTCCACATATTATCAATGAAATAAAAATAGCAGGCATCTTTCGTTTTGTCATACGTGTTATCAAACTGATCAGCAGACAGCTTCCAATTGCAACCACCAAATATATTCCAACATATCCAATCCACCACAACCACACAGGTATACTTAAAGGAAACTGTGACAGATATGTAATGCAATAAACTGACAGCCGCGTTCCTCCAAATATTCCTACTGACCGGATTCTTATATATGCAATTACAAACATCACAGACATCAAAAGCAATGCATAGCATACCGTCACCACAAGCTTACAACGCGATACTTCCGCAAAACCTTTTTTTGAAATTTTCTGCATCGTGTCCATTCCAGTCGTATATTCCAAAGTAAAAAAATCAGCACTCACAAGCGATAAAATAAAAATCAGAATTGCAACACCCGCGATGCGCCAGATTTTTCCTTCCGAACCAAACCAATGATTCCAGGTACACTGATCTACATATTCAATCTGCATGTCCCCGTCTTCATAACTCAAATTATTTAAGTCATAATATTGTTCTTCTGCCTGTGCCAGCGCTTCCAGAAATGTGTCATTTACTGTCAGTCTTTCCTGCGCAGCAATCAGTAATTCCTGACTGATCTCACCATTTGTATACTGCTCCTGATATTGTTCCAGCTCTTTTGCATTATCCAACAAATGCTTTTTTTGATTTCTGAAATAGTCTTCCTTTTCCTCCGACAACTCTCCCACCAGTTTCTCAGAAATTTTCCGATAGCTTCGCTCCACCGGTGTCAGCGTAACTGTCTGGAAAGAAAACAATGCCGACTCTAATATGATAAAAAGAATCAGAAAAACGATTCCTTTGCTTCCGATCAGAAGTTTGTAACTTTCGTGATTCCACAAAGTATTCTTACGCTTTCTAAACGATTCTGGAATATGTATTTTTTTACTATTTTTAACTATCAACTGATCCGCTTTTTTCTTTGTATGTTTAGCCTTTATATTATCCGGGACAGTTGTTTTTCCCAGATAAAAAAAATTTCCAGATGACTCCCGAAATGTTCCTTCCTGCATGATTCTGAATCCGATATATTCGCATAATACAGTCACACTTATGCCGGTTATCAGTAAAACCCATACACGATTTACCGGCCAACCTGCTATATTCACATTCGTATAATCTGAAAAAACGCCTGACGTATCCCAGATTGCAGCTAAATTTATTTCTCTGATTGGCCAGAAATATGACTCTTCTCCTATTTTTCTATATGCAGCTGTTTCACATAATATAATACCCGCCGAAATCCCGATTAACGGAATCATTTGTCGACTTATGATTCCAATTAACATAACCACACACGCAAAGGTAAATACTGCAAAAACTTTCCATACCAATACGTCTGTCAGAAATTGCAAAACACTGATTCTATATGGGCTTGAGATATAGCCAGATACGCTTTGTAAAGACCGTCCCACTGGTCCGATTTTTGAATAAAATAAACTTCTTATTATTGCGCCGATAAAAAAACAGATTGTTATCACAACAACTCCACAAAATAAAGTCATCTGCTTTGCTATCATTAATTTCCCGATACCATATTTTGTAGGACGCAACAGCCTGTACATTTCCTCTTCCTGTTCCTGCGCAAACAAATAGCAGATAAACATCACAACAGTTGCTGCCAGAAAAATTTCTGTCCATTTGAAGTCTGTAGCCATTCGAATACCTTCTGATGATGCATGGGTAACTTTTATTCCCCATAATCTGCTGTAAACCTGACTGTTTTTTTCCAGATTGCGCTTTGAATAAGAATTCTCATTCTGATACAGTACATTTGACGACAAATCCTGTGTCTGCTCATCCACATATTCCAGCCAGGTTTCATACTCCATCTGATTTTCTTCTATCTCCGGCTTCGGGAGAAAAAGTACATAGCATCCAAAGAGGATTAAAAAAATCACCCAAAACCACTTTCTGGAAAATAGTTTTTCCCATTCAAATTGAAAAAGCTTACTCATTCTCCCGACCTGCCTTTTCGCCAAAATAATACATATATACATCTTCCAATGTTATATTATTTTGAGAGTGAGTCATCTGCAATTCCTGAATCATTCTCTTTCCTGTATCTTTGCGAATGATCCGGCCTTTTTTCAATAAAATCATTTCCTTTGCGATTGATTCCACATCAGAAATTACATGCGTGGCAATCAATATAATTTTATCTGACGCTGCTTCCAAGATTAATCTTCTCACCAAAATTCGCTGTTTTGGATCTAATCCGGCCGAAGGTTCATCCAACACTATTATTTTAGGATTTCCAAGCAACGCCTGGGCCAGAAGCAATCTCTGTTTCATTCCACCGGAAAAAGTTTTAATCTTCTGCTCAGCCTGTTCTGTAAGTTCTACCCGTGTAAGCAACTTTTGTATTTGTTTTTCTGCCTGATCTGATTCCATCCCTTTTAACACTGCCATATACTCTAAAAATCGTTGTGCCGTAAAAAACGGATAAAAGATTTGTTGCTGGGGCATATACCCCAGCAACTCACGATATTTCTGTCCCATATCAGATATAGGGCTGCCATCAAAAAGAATCTCTCCATCTGTTTGCATCAGATTCCCAACAAGAATATTCATCAGTGTGCTCTTTCCTGCTCCATTTGGTCCAAGCAAACCATATATTCCGGGTGTGAAAGACATTGAAATATGATCCAACACCTGTTTTTCTCCATATGTCTTAGAAATATTACAAATTTTCAGTTCCATAATAAATCCTTTTACGATCTAAATGACACACCTGATGTACTTCCACCATTGCATGATAAACCATGCTCACCTGTTACTGTTTTTGCATTATAAGATAAACCCGAATATGTATGCGAATATGATCCACTTCCACCTTTCTTATATGTTCCCACTTGCACGCCTTGATATTTTGCTGAATTAGAAAATGTAGCAGAACCTTTTACCGTTAAATATTTTTGTTTAGAATCTGCACTCGTTGTTCCATCCTTATATAAAGATGTACTAAAAGAAGTAGTAATTGTAATACTTTTTCCACTCATTGTCCCAATTCCAGTCATTTTAAATTTATTTCCTGCATTATCTGTTGCTGTTCCTGTTGCTGTCGTTGAATAACGTGGTGTCATTTTAGATTCATCCGCACTTGCTGCCTGTGCAGAGAATGGTGTTAATAACATTGATGTTGCCATAATTGTAGAAATAATTTTTTTTCTTATTTTTTTCATTTTCTTTCTCCTCGTTTTTTGACTTAGTTTTTTACAAATTTATTTTTTATATTTTTATCAGATGCCTTTTCTCCCCTCCTTATTCCGCTGACAGTAAAAACTCTGCTTTATCTAAGTTTCCTGCGTAATAATCATCTTTCTGTATCTTGTAAATACCATGATGATCGCCGTCAACCATATCTCCAATAAAAAAGACTTGCGTCTCACCAAGGAATCGGAAGGTGACATATTTTGTATCCTGATACAAGATTTCACTTTTTCCTGTATCCAGATGATATAATTGAATCTCTGCATTCTCGCCATCATCACAATAGGTCAGGTAAATCAGTTCGTTGCCATCATGCACATATTTTTTTACTGTTCCAAAACTCATCATTGGAAAACTTCCATTTCCAATGTCCATCAATTTCTCCGGTTCCTTTTCGGATAATTTCCAACGCCACAATTTTGTATCTTTGATATCGCCCTCTTTTTCATCCATAGAGAATAAAATAATATCTCCTTCATACCAGTCAAGAATACTGTATGGTGTATGAAATCCCTGTACGGTTCCTTTCTGGTCATACCACAATTCACATGTCTGTTCTGCAAGTGTAGTTACATCACCAGTATCGCAGTTCATGACCAATATAGAATATGTGCAGTCGGTCATATAATATTGCGCATATTCCACATAAAATGCTGACAGTGATTCTTTCCAGGAATCCTGCATCTGATCTTCTGGAACAGACTCCCGCATTTCTTTTAATTGTTCCACAAAAACCGCATCATTCAGTTTCTGTTCAAATTCCAGACCCGTTAAAACTTCCGGAGCTTCTTTTTTTACCATGATGATTTTATCTCCACTGATTAATGAAAGTTCCAGTTCTGTATCTGTTGCTGCACCGGTTGCTTCTGCCAGCACTTCTTTTTCACCGCCTTCCAGATCCACGCACATAATCTGAGTCATGGTCTCCGGATTGCTGTAAACAGTTTCTGATTGCCCTTCTGCATTCTCAAAATATTCATTTTCACTGTATTGGATCTGAAAGTAAGCTTTTCCATAAGCATAGTAAATATCTTCATATTCCAAATCCAGATTACCATCTTCCTGTTTATTTTTTCCAAAATCACGGCTGTCTATCGTAGCCAGCACTTTTCTGGATGTTCCGTTCATTTCCATCCGGATCAGATCATAACTGTTCGTCTGATGGTCCTTACGTATTGCATAGAGATTCCCATTATATGCAGCAAATCCGCTAAAATTTACAGCATACGAACCGCAGTTTTTATTCTGATGCAAGCAATTTGCCTTATCACAAATGTAATAGCTCTTCCCGGTTTCATAATCCAGATACTTCATTTTCCCATTATCCAGATAAAAAATCCCAGTCTGATTCACATCCAGATAGTAAGCCCCGCTGTCATTGGATCCTCTGACGATTTCATTGGTGCGGATTGTTGCACTCACTTCCTTCATACTGTCCTCTCTCTTCCTGACACAAAATAGTACACCTCCAATAACTGCAACTGCTATGACCAGCAAAATCAATATTTTTCTACTTATTCTTCGTTTTTTCATCTTCTTTTTTATTCTCTCTTTTCCATTACTTTATTTACTTCACAAGCGACAGATAGATATCTCTTGCTTCTTCCATACTGAAAGCGTTCGCAATCTGATACATATTGCCGTTCTTTTCCCAGATGATTCCGAAGGTGTCTCCTTCTTCTATCTCCCAATATGTTCCATACATGCCTTCCTGTCTCGTAATCGTTCCTTCTGCCTCTATTGTCAGTTCCTTACCACTTCCATCATTGGTATAATTACTTTGCTGAAACAGCCATATCGTATCTCCATTCGCATTATTTAATTCATACAAGCGGAAGTTTTCATTTTCTATTTCCACACTCTTCAGCTGGATATTTTCCGGTAATCCTGAAAAGTCAGGATTGGCCAGTTTCTTTTCAGCCGAAGCCGGAAATATCATATGTTCTATCTGTGAAAAAGCTGATTTCAATGTGGCCTGTACCTCAGAATTGGTTCCTGTGATCAGTATCGCACAGGCAATCATTGCTGCCATAGTCAGATATTTGATGTTCTTTTTATTCGTATTTTTTTTCCAGTTTTCTGCTTCCAGCACATATTTATCGTCAATCCATGTCATTGCCCGAAACATTTTTCCATACTCACGCATGCCTTTTCCTCCTCGATAATACAATCGATCTCTTTTATAATTAAACCTTCCGCAAATACAGTATTCAAATCAGTTACTGAGTCTCTGTACTTTCCATATTTCCCCGCTATATGTAAATTTCTTCTTTTTCCAGATGTTTCTTTAATTTTTTGCGGATTCGCCCCAGTTTTACTGAAACATGGTTTTTGCTGTAACCAAAATCTGCTGCAAGTTCTTCAATCGGATCTGCATACCAGTATCGTCGCACAAATAAAGCCCTGTTTTCCGTGTCCAGTGTTTTCAGAAACTGATTCATAATTTCTGCCAGCTCCAGTTCATCGTAATCATTTTTTGCCGGTAGCAGACACGCATCCAGTTCTTCCTGAAGCGATAACACTGTACCATGTCTTTTCTGAGATGTATAATATTCCAGTCGTTTTAACGCCAGATTTCTCGCAATTTTACAGATATACGCCTGTAACGACTGCGGTCTCTCCGGAGGAACCGTATTCCACACCCCGAGATAAACGTCATTCATGCATTCTTTCACATCCTCCTGATCCTGATTCAGAATCTGACCGATCAGTCTGCTGCACAATTTTCCATAAGCCTCTTCCATATCGGAAAATGCATCTTCTGACCGAGCAAATAATTTTGCTATTATTTTCTGCTCCAGACTTACTTTGTCCTGTGCCTGTTGTTCCGGCTTTTTTTTCTCCTGCAATTCTCTATGTTTCACAAACGCGCCCTCGTAAAAACTCTTTTCAAAAACAATCATTATCCAAACAAATATTCCTCATCTTTTGTATTGCACCCAGATAATTTATGTTTTCACTTTATAAGTACGATTTTATCCAAAGAAATGACAAAAGAACAGAAAAAAACGATTGATTTATGATGTTCTCTCAATCTTTTTCAGAGACACATCTTTTATCAATCGTCTTTTTATTTCTTATTCCATATTTAATTACTCATATCTCAATGCATCAATTACTTCCATTTTTGCTGCTTTTTTTGCCGGATAAGATCCGAAGAACACACCGATCAGCATTGAGAAGCATACGGAAAGGATGATTGCTAATACAGACGGATGTACATTCATGATAATATAACCTGCATAATCGCTGTAGTAACTGTTGATGACAAGCATCGCCACTTTTCCGAGGATAAATCCAAACAGGATTCCAATCAAAATTCCAATGATTCCACCAACGAGGCAAAGTACCACAGACTCGATCAGGAACTGCTGCTTGATGGCCTTATTTTTGGCACCCAGCGCTTTTCGGATGCCGATTTCCTTTGTTCTTTCCGTGATAGACACCAGCATGATATTCATGACACCAACGCCACCAACGATCAGGGAAATTGCTGCAATAAAGGAAATTGCCACGGTTACTACATTAATGACCGTATTAATAATGCCCATATCCGAAGACATATTGTATGTTGTGACCTGCCATTTTTCATTTTTCGCATATTTGTCTGCAAAAAAGCTCTGAATATCTGTTTCTGCCTGATTTTGATCCGCACCTGTTTTTAAAAGGACACTTATATACGTATATCCATTGGTCGCTTCACTATGGTTTAATTTGTTTGCAGTTGCGGCAGGAATATACATGGTAGTGCTGCGGTCTTTTTCCGGAATCGTCGTATCCTGTTTACCGAAAATGGCAGCATTATATTCATACACACCTACTACTGTAAATTCATAAGAATACCCATCACTTCCACTGTAAATGATCTGCTGTCCGATAGGATCTTCACTGCCGAAATAATAGGATGCCATCGTATCAGATACAACACATACACGCTTCTCCTTTTTCATATCCTGCTTTGTCAGATTACGACCACGAAGAATATTAAGTTTCATATACTCAAGTTCTTCTTTGGTAGTTCCTGTTGCGTCCACATTCGCATATTTATCACTGTTTTTGTAAATCTGACCACTGCCAAGATAAGCTGAAATACCAAAACCTGCGATTTCGTCCGGATAGGTTTCCTGTAATTCATCCAACATATCCTGCGTAATATAATCATCCGCTGTCATCTTCGGATATTCCCAGTTTGACCAGTCCGCATCATCCTCCGGATAAATAGCATCCACACTGGCGCTGATACTGTTTCCACCAAGGGAGTTTAATGTAGCATTCAACGTTGATTTGATGGATGTTCCGATGGTCGTGATCGTGATAACCGCAGAAATACCGATGATGATTCCAAGCATAGTCAGCAGGGAACGCATTTTATTAGAAAGAAGGTTCTGAAAGGCTTCTTTGATATTCTCTATCAGCATATCATTCCCTCCTCTCCGATTTCTGGCTTATCGCATCCATCATTCATCTTGTGATGCTCTGACAAATCACAGCCTTTTTCTGTTTTTCTGCTGTCAGATACGATCATACCATCATTTAATGTGACAATTCGCTCGGTCTCTGCAGCCAATTCCTTTGAATGCGTGATCAGTACGACTGTTTTTCCCTGTTCTTCATGAAGCTTGTGAAAAATATCCATGATCATATGACCGGTCTGGGAATCCAGCGCACCGGTCGGTTCATCTGCCAGAATGATCGATGGATCATTGATCATTGCCCGGGCAATCGCAATCCTCTGCTTTTGTCCGCCGGACAACTCATTTGGACGGTGCGTGGCACGGTCTGCCATTCCCACCAGTTCCAACATCTGCATACCGATTTCTTTTACATTTTTCGGACGGTGTTCACTGTACATCAAAGGCAATGTTACATTTTTTAAGGCATTTGCTCTCGGAATCAGATTAAAATTCTGAAACACAAAGCCAATTTTTTCATTCCGCATGACACTTCGCACGGTGTCATCCATGCTGTTGACATCCTCGCCTTCCAGAAAATAGTTTCCGGAAGTCTGACGATCCAGAATACCCATAATATTCATCAGCGTACTTTTTCCGGAACCGGATTCTCCTACAATAGAAACAAATTCCTCTCTTTTGACATCAAGATTGATTCCATGCAAAATCTCCAATTCATTCGGCTGGCCAATGTAATATGTCTTCACGATCTGTTCCATGCGGATCATAATTTCATTTGACATGTATAAAAACCTCCATGATTAATCCGCAGTTACTTCGGAACTCACGCCTGTAGAACCGCCATCTTCCGTTTCATTTACATCACTTCCTCTTTCTCCCTGGAAAGTATCTCCTTCGGATATAGCGTAATCCATGATAATGTAATCTCCTGCTTTCAGATCGCCACCGGTCACTTCTGTATAATAATTAATCTCATCACCAACTGTGATATTTTTCTTTACAGCTGTATAAGTACCATCTTTATTTTCTTCTGCACAGAGGACGTAACTTTTACCATCCTCATCCTGCTGCACCAGATCATACGGTACGGACAGCACATTTTCACGATCTGTCAGAACAATTTTTGCCTTTGCACTCATGCCACTGATCAGATCACACGGATCTAATTTAATCTGTACCGAAAATCCACCTGTATTGGCGGCTCCGGAAGTCTCCTGCCCGGTTTGTTCTGTCGTCGGCTGGGAAGCATTATATACTTTTACCACTTTGATGATCTCGCCATTGATTTCCTGATCATCCAGCGCATCAGAAGTAATAATCGCTTTCATACCTTCCTGCAGTTTCAGAATGTCTTTTTCAGTTACACTTGCATTCACGATCATGTCAGTATTATTTTCTACTGTTACTAACGTAGCATTTGCTGTATTTACATCACCGACAGAAACATTGACTGCAGTAACAATACCTGCACTTTTGCTTGTGATCGTACAATCTTCCAGTTGTTTTCTCAACTGATCCAGCTGTGTCTGTGTATCACTGTCATCCGTCTGGTTATATTTTGCAGATTCAATACTGCTCTGAGCAGAATAAATCGCATCATCGGTTGAGGATTTTACACTCGTATAATTGTTTTTTGCTTCTTTGCGGGCACTATCTGCAGACGTAAGATCACTTTTTGCACCGGAAAGCTGATCCTGAAGGTCGGAAAGTTTTTCCTGAAGTGCTGCTTTTGTATCTTCATCAGATGCCGCATTTACCTGATCTGATACAGATTTCATCTGGTTATTTAATGAATTTACCGTATTTTGTGCTGCTGTATATGCAGCTTCTGCACTGTTGATACTGTCATTTGCCTGTGCCAATTGATTTTTCTGATCTTCTTTGGCACGCTCAAGGGCTCGCTGATTCTGATTGCTTTCATTCTGCTTTAATGCAGCTGCATTTGACAGAGATTTTTCCAGCACATCAATCTGTTTCTGAATAGAATCTTTATCCAGAGTTGCTATCACATCGCCTTCTTTTACAACATCTCCAACCTGAACATTTACAGTTTTGATTTCAGTCGCGGCTGTAGAAGAATAATTAATCTTCGTCTCTCCGCTTACCGTTCCTGTCAGAGAGATAAAATCGGACAGATCCCGTTTATCTACTTTCTGAAGCTGCACAATATTGGTTGCCTCTGATACGCTGGTCAGTTTTCGTTTTGCCACGCCCACCAGCACGATAATCGCTACAATGATAATGGCCAGCACGATCACCAGTTTTTTGTGTTTGAATTTTTTTTTCACAATTCGTCCTCCCTGTTGTTTTTCTTATACTGTCGATTTTCACCTGATGTTGATATCATATGTGTATAATTTCAACATAATTAAGATGTTTTTATTCTAAAGTATAAAAGTATATAAAACTTATAGGAATTTCTTAAGTTTTTATGACTTTGTTATCTGCTCATCAGATAACGTTTTCATCAAACATTCACGTTTTTTGTCATATATCTTGTGTTATATCACGTTTTTCTGCATATTTTCCTGCTATTTTTCACGTTTTTCTATTTTTCTTCATTTGTGTTAAGGAAGAAACAGACAGAAAAGGGCTCTAATTATGAAGTAGCTGACATATCAATATACATAACTGAAATGACAAAATCGGAGAATCTTTCCTCAATAAGCGATTAAGTGAGGGTAATGAACGTTTAGCGTTTGAAGAAAGATTCTCCGATTTTGTCTTTATAATATTTCATTTTCAGCATTTACAATCCGGCAAAAAACAATTCATAAAAATCATCTTCGCCTTCCAGCATCGGAGAGTTTTCTCCGCCACCATTTGTACTGCGTTTCATGGTTGCATAAAATTCCTCTCCTGCCAGGACAAGCTCCATCTCATAGACCGGATATCCGTATTCCTGACATTTTCTGCAAAATGCGGTCAACGGCTGTTCATCTTTTCTGGTCGCAAGTAATTCCTGCCGCAGTGTATCATCATGCCACGCTTTTTGTTTTAATTCATCCAGCATTTCCGGAATTCCCATGATTTTCACTCCTATCTTCTTAAAGGTCAATTTTTCTGACATGATATGTTCCGTGGTCTATTTCTATGACGGCCATTGTTACCGCCCCACCAAAACGTGGATATCCACAGCTTCCCGGATTCAACCAGAGCATCTTTTCTACCTGTTCCTGAAAATACTTGTGCGTATGACCAAAAATGACCACATCCGCCCCTTCTGTCTGATTGATCAGATGTCTTCGCTCATGTGCCATAACAAAATGAATACCATCTATTTCGAATTTCAGCACTCCGGCAATATTTTTCGCCCAGTCACCGTCATTATTGCCACGGACAACATACAGATTTCCAAGAAACCGGATCTGATCCAGCACAGATTCTTTTGTTACATCACCTGCATGTACAATGCAGTCACAGGATTTTAATATTTCCAGAACTTCCGGTCGAAGCAGGTTATGTGTATCTGAAATAATTCCTATTTTCTTCAATATTTCACACATTCTTTCTTCAGAATATTTTTTTCAAATGAGTAATGACTCCCGACGCTATATGCAGTGGACAACAAATTGATACTCTCAGCTCAAACAGAAAGACATTTAATCTTCCACAGCAAATTCCTTTATTGCAGTTTCATACAGATTATTTCCCTCGGAGTCTACGACTACAATAACCGGGAAATCCTCGACTTCAATCTTGCGGATTGCCTCTGCACCGAGGTCCTCGTAGCATACAATCTCGGATTTTTTGATGCATTTTGAAAGCAATGCGCCTGCTCCGCCGATAGCTGCAAAATAAACTGCTTTGTTTCGAATGACTGCATCAATGACTTCTTTTGTCCGTTTTCCTTTTCCGATCATGGCTTTTTCACCCAGATCCAGCAGACGCGGTGCATATTTGTCCATACGGCTGGCAGTTGTCGGTCCTGCGGAGCCGATTGGACGGCCTTCTCTGGCAGGAGACGGTCCCATATAATAAATCGTGCAGTCTCTGATATCAATTGGAAGTTCTTTTCCTTCATCCAGTACTTCCATCATGCGTTTGTGTGCCGCATCTCTGGCCACGTAAAGTGTACCTGTGATATAAACGTAATCGCCGGCCTTTAAGTCAGCAGTTATTTCTTCTGTAATCGGTGTATGTATATGTTTATCCATGATAATTTCCTCCTGTCCTACAGTTCTCTTACCGCATGTCTGTTGACATGGCAGCAGATATTGATTGCCACAGGAAGTCCTGCGATATGTGTCGGATAAGTATTGATATTTACTGCCAGCGCTGTAGTTGTACCACCGAGTCCACCCGGCCCGATGCCAAGATGATTGATCTTGTTAAGCATTTCTTCTTCCATTTCTTTTACATATGGAATATCGGAATGTTCATTCACCGGTCTGGTCAGAGCCTGTTTTGCAAGCAGCGCACATTTTTCAAAAGTTCCACCGATACCAACGCCCACAACCATTGGCGGACAGGCATTCGGTCCTGCATCTTTGACTGCTGTCAGAATTGCATTTTTCACACCTTCAATGCCATCTGCCGGTTTCAGCATAAAAATACGACTCATATTTTCACTGCCAAATCCTTTTGGTGCAACGGTGATTTTTACTTTATCACCCGGAACAATTTTTGTATGCAGAATTGCCGGTGTATTATCTTTTGTATTTTCACGGATCAGCGGATCTTTTACAACAGATTTTCTCAGATAGCCGTCCACATAACCACGGCGGACACCTTCGTTGACCGCTTCCTCAAAATCACCGCCCACAAAATGTACGTCCTGCCCTATTTCCATAAAAATAACGGCCATTCCGGTATCCTGACAAATCGGGATCATCTCTTTATCTGCAATTTCCAGATTTTCCTGAAGCTGATTCAGGATTTTTTTTCCAAGCTCGGATTTTTCTGTCTCGACAGCCTGCTTCATGCACACATCCATATCCGGTGACAGGTAGTGATTTGCCTGTATACACATTTCACTGATATTTTCGGTTAATTCCTTTACATTGATTTCTCTGATCATCTTTTTTACTCCTGCAGTTTTCTTTCAACAATGTCCTTGGAATCCCTGAAAAAAGAATTCCACGAATTTATTTCTGTACAAAAAGTGAAAAACCATCCGCATTTCTGATGTTTTCACAGATATATTTATCATAGCTCAAACAAAAAGAAATGTGAATGTTTTTCTGATTATGTTATTAAGAAAATGTGCTAATAAACATGCTATATTTCACAGAATTTTCTTTCGACGACAGGCTATCTTTTCTCAGATACGGGCTACACCTGTCTCAATAGCAGCTTTTCTGACTGCTTCTGATACATTATGAAAAATATCCGGATTCAATGCATCCGGAACAATTTTCTCTGCACTAAGTTCCGCATCTGGAAGTGTTTCTGCAATTGCCAACGCTGCTGCCATCTTCATTTTTTCATTAATCTCACTGGCTCTGACATCTAATGCTCCTCGAAAAATACCAGGAAATGCCATCACATTATTAATCTGATTCGGAAAATCACTCCTTCCAGTTCCTACAACAGCTGCTCCCGCTTTCCGTGCAAGATCTGGCATAATCTCAGGCGTTGGATTTGCCATTGCAAAGAAAATAGAATCTTTATTCATCGTACGCACCATATCTTCAGTGATGATATTCGGTGCAGAAACACCAACGAAAATATCTGCTCCCACCAATGCATCTGCCAGTGTTCCATGCTGTACCTCATGATTGGTACGTAAAGCCATCTCTGCTTGCGCCCAGTTTAATCTCTCATCATCTCTCGCCAGCATTCCACGAATATCACACATAATGATATTTTCAAAACCATAATTTAATAATAATTTTGTAATAGCAATTCCTGCTGCACCTGCTCCATTTACAATTACTTTACAGTTTTCTTTTTTCTTACCCGTTAATTTTAATGCATTAATGATACCAGCAAGCACAATAACTGCAGTTCCATGCTGATCATCATGAAATACAGGAATATCCAGTCTGTCTTTTAATTTTTCTTCAATTTCAAAACAACGCGGTGCTGAAATATCTTCCAGATTGATTCCACCAAAACTTCCTGCTATCTGTGCCACTGTCTCAACAATCGTATCTACATCTCTGGACTGTATACAAAGTGGAAATGCATCTACATCACCTAATTCTTTAAAAAGCAGACATTTTCCTTCCATAACCGGCATTCCGGCTTCCGGTCCGATATCTCCAAGTCCCAGGACTGCTGTACCATCCGTTACAACTGCTACCAGATTATTTCTTCTTGTCAACTCATAGCTTTTATTGATATCTTTCTGAATCTCCAGACACGGTACCGCTACACCAGGTGTATAAAGTACAGAAAGATCATCTCTTGTTTTTAATGCAGCGCGGGATACAACCTCTATTTTACCATTCAATTCATAATGTTTCTTTAATGCAATTTCATTGATATCCATTTTTTTCCTGCTCCTTTTAACTGATAAACACTATAATTTTTCCCGTAATATTTCAGCTTCTTTTCGTGCCATCTGCGGGCATTTTCCGATGTACTGCATTGGATCCAGCAATTCATGAATTTCAGCCGGTACAAGAACACAATTTACTCTCTCATCCTTACAGAGTTCCTGCTCGAAATTCAGATTTTCTTTGAAAGAACGAACCGCAATCTCATTTACAATGTGATGCGCATGCTGTTTTCCGATTTTTTTACCCAGAACCAGCATGACATGTTCAGACTGTGTCAGCCCGCCGAGCAAATCAATATTTTCTTTCATTTTTTCGCTATTTACAACTAAGGTCTCTAAAAGTTCATCGCCTCTGTCCAGAAGTTCTGCCGCATACAGACAGATTTCCTCCATCAGTTTTCTCTCCCCGATAAAATGCTGCATGTTGCGTTCATGATCTACCAGTGCCAGTTCTGCGATCTGTGCTGCATGATAACGAAGATGTGTTGCTTTCGCTTTCATGTGCTGTGTACTGGTCGGATTTACTTTATGCGGCATAGTAGAAGATCCAACACGGCCCTCGCCCCAGTATTCGGATAACTCACCAAATTCTGTACCCATCAGCAGATATACCTCATCGGCGATTCTAGCCAGTGCACCGCCGATATAAGCCATGTCGTTACCAAATTCCACATAACGGTCACGGCATGCGTGCCAGCAGATATCCGGTGTTGAAAGTTCCAGTTCTTCTGCCATCAGTTCCTGAATCTTTTCTCCGTTTTCTCCAAAAGAAACCATAGATCCTACCGCTCCGGACAGCTGTAATGCAAGAACTCTCTCTTTGCTCTCACGTACTCTATCCAGGCAGCGTCCAAGCTCACCGCCCCAGATAGCTGCTTTATATCCAAATGTAATTGGCAATGCCTGAATATTATGTGTCCGTCCCATCATCGGTGTGTCTGCGTAGTTCTCTGCCAGATTACAAACTGATGTAATGATACTGCAAAGCTTTTCTTCCGCTTTGTCAAACATTTCTTTCAAAGCAAGTACCATACCGGTATCGATAATATCCTGGGTCGTAGCTCCCAGATGAATATACTGTCCGCTTTCTTCTCCAGCTGCTTTTTCCAATAATCTGAGTAACGATACCATCGGATGACCGGTTTTTTCATATATTTCATTGTATTTTTCAAGTTCCAGACATTCCACTTTTGCATTTGCACTGATATCATCAGCCGCTTTTTGAGGGATAATATCTAATGCTGCCTGTGCATTTGCCAGTGCTTTTTCTACCATTAACCAGCGGCTGAATAATCCTTTTTCAGATAATATTTCTTCTATTTCAGGTAATATTTTTCTCATTTTATTTCAGTCCTTTTCTATTTCTGTAAAACAAATGCCGCAGATTTTATCAGCGGATACTCCCTCCATTCTGACGCAGCCTGCGGCATGTGTTTATTTAATCTACCGTAATATATTTTCCATATCCCGGCTCACAATCTACGACACCATCACTCATAACAATGCGACCTCGTACAATTGTCTGAGTTACTTTTCCATGCATTTTACGTCCTACATATGGAATTGTCTGAGTCTTGGTATATACGTTATCATCTTTTGTAATTTCCCATTCTTCATTCATATCCACAACTGTAAAATCTGCATCTGTTCCAACGATGTTAGAACCTTTTCTCGGATATAATCCAAATGTTTTTGCACAATTTTCAGAGGTAATTTCAACCAGACGCTGTAAAGAATAATGTCCTTCATTAACATGACTTACCAGCAAATGACCATAATAGTCTAACATTGCAAACCCTGCACTTGTATGTAATGCATCATCCGGATTGTATTCTTCTGGTTTACATGGCGCATGATCTGATCCCATCATATCAATCGTTCCATCCTGAATGCCTTCCCAAATTTTATCCAAATCCGGTGCTGCATCATGATTAATGTAAATAAATCTCTGATTTTCAATATCCCATATTTCATCAGAAGCATTGATGGCCGGCATGTATTCACAGGATGAAACAATCTTCATTTCCCCTCTTGCTTTAAGCATACGCACAAGATCAATATATCCAGGCATCCAGCAATGCATTGCATACCAGTTTAAACCAGCCTTTTTTGCATAATAAGATAACTGATAAGCTGCACCTGTCATTTCCTCATCACTATACCAGAGATGCCGTACATTTCTCAGCGTTACCTCTTTTCCTTCTGCTTTTACTTTTTCAACTGCTGCATCAAAGAAATATTTATCAAATGGATGTACACTACAATATTTACCATTTGCGGCACAATTCTGAAATGCTTCAAAAATTTTATGAGTGTCCAATGTACCTGCTGTCGTGTTATATGGATATGTAGCTACTTTTTCAAAAATCTTGAACCACATCGTTCCTGCATTTGCAATCTGCTCCACATCTTCTGCCGTTCCAAGAGGACTTCCGATCGGATTAAAATCTACGACTGCTTTTTCTTTTCCTGCATTTACCTGCTCCATATAAGCATCCAGTGTAGATGGAACCGGTTTGGTGTTCGGCTGTGGCATGATCATGGTAATTCCGGAATGAGCTGCCGCACAAGTTCCAGTATAAAAATCCTCTTTCTGAGTCAGTCCCGGATCCCTCATATGGCAATGCGGATCAATGAATCCCGGTAAAATATGTTTTCCACTTGCATCTAATACTTTTTCGGCCTCTACCTCAACATCCGGAGCAAGCAATGCCGCAATCTTCTCTCCTTTAATACAAACATTTAATGGATAAAAATTTTTATCCTGATATACCAAACCGTTTTTAATTACTAAATCATACATTTTTATACCTCTCTGTGATTCCTATATTTTATCTGTTAACATTAATGTGTAATCAGACGGATTACGTTATTTACAATAACAGCCACCTGAACAATATATAAAACCACTAATAAAACCGTATAGGAATTTTTAATTTTGTACTCTCCCATATCTTCTTTTTTATTAACCAGTAAAATTGTAAATATTCCAAGAAGCGGTGTACAAATAATTCCACCTACCTGTGCAACGGTAAGAAGCTGTGCCGGAATACCTCCAACGACACAAGCAACAACTGCTGCAAAAACTAACATAATAATGTTAACTGCACTTTCTAAACGAACATTCTGTCTGTCAGAACCAACTGCATCAAACAAAAGATCTACACCAATCTGTGGTGCCATAATCTGTGAAGACCATGCTGCTGCCACAAAGCCAATTCCAAATACCGGACGAATCCATACACCAAGTAATCCAGCAAGCGCACCTACTAATTCACCACCATTTGTAATCGGTGAACCTGGTAATAACATTGCTCCAATTAACAGACAGCAGGCTGATACACCAATGACAACCACAATCTGGCTGATCGTATCAAGTTTTAATCCGTTATTTTTAATATCATCTGTAGAATAACCTTTCTGCTTTGCAAGGTTGCAGGCCCATGCCTGTGTAGATAAATTACAGGTTGTTCCCATCAATGCCAGCATTACAAGGAAACTTCCACCCGGCATTCCTACCGGATTCATACTTACTACATTTGCTGTACCGGCTGTAGCTCCTGTGACAATAACAGAAATAACAAAAATAACTACCATGATGATAGAGCATGCTTTTGTAACAAGTTCCACTTTTTTGTATATATTCTTTGCAATATACATTAAAATGCAAGCTGCTAATCCAATCAATCCACCAACTTTAAATGGGCAATTCGGAAATAACATCGTTACACCAAGACTTACTGCGATAAAGTTACCAATTCCATAAATGACCTGACCGGCAAAAGCTGCCAGCGCACAAATAATTGCCCATCCACGACCATAGTGTTTTGCAATTCCATCCATGATGGTATCCCCTGTAACTGCTGTATACTTTTTCATTGCAAAATTGAATGCATAAAGTGAAACAGCTAAAATAATAAGCCACCACAATAAATTAAAGCCGAAATTTGCACCACTGTTTGTAAATGAAACAATGGAACCGGCACCGATCGTTGTTGCTGCAATAATGAATCCAGGACCTAGTCTGGATAAAGCGATTTTCATATTAGACTGTTTTTCCATTTTACCTTCTCCTTATGTAAATATTTTAAAACTTTATCAGTTATCGTTGCGCAACTTTCTAACTGGTTTATACTGCTATTATATAACAACTTTTTCTCATATTTTCTTATTTGTACATATACATCTGTTTCTTAATGCTTTTTACTGTATACAGAAAAATACTTCTTTTATATCTGTGCAGAACCTGTCAATTCTACAAACGAATCAATGCCGTTATCATCGCAAAACTGAACCAGTCCTGCCAGTATTTCATTCATGGCATTTGGATTAATAAACTGTGCACTTCCAATTCCAACAGCAGCAGCTCCTGCCATCATTATCTCAACTGCATCTTCTGCTGTATAAATACCACCACTGGCAATCACTGGAATATTAACACTTTTATATACATTCCATGTCTTCAATACAGACTGAGGAAAAACTGCCGGACCGTTTACCGGCGCTACTACATTTCCAATCATTGGTTTACGTCTTTTAATATCAATCCGTAATCCCATCGGTGTACTTACAAGATACACAGCTTCTGCCCCTGCTGCTTCAATTCCTTTCGCAACATCACAAAAATTTTGAAAATTTGTATTCATTTTTCCAATCAAAGGAATATCTGTATGTTTTTTTACTACTTTAATCAATTCATACATTGCATCTGCCGAAGCACTCATGACACCACCTCCATGTTTTACATTCGGACACGCACCATTAAGTTCAATTGCTGCAATATCATCTTCCGTACATGTTTCCAGAAACATATCTACCGTTCTCAAATAGTCCTCATTATCATTTCCACCGACACTGATGATAATTTGATCCGGTCTCATTACCTTTTTTATTTCAGGCAGATATTCCTCAATGTATTTTTTTGCTCCCGGATTCTGAAGTCCAATGGATGTCATCATTCCATTCGGCACTTCACAGATGCGTGGAGGTTTATTTCCTATTCTCGGATCATAAGTTACTGTTTTCATGGACAATGCACCAACTCTGCTGATATCCGTATAATCTTGAAGTTCATAACCATGTCCGACACATCCGGATGCTCCAAATACCGGATTTGCAAATTTTAATTGTCCAATTTTTATCTCTTTACATTTCATCAAACATAATCTCCTTACTGTCAAATACCGGACCATCTTTACATACACGTTTATATACAAATCCCTGTTCATCTTTAATTGGTATCGCACATCCGAGACAAACACCTATTCCGCATGCCATATGTGCTTCCATCGAAAATTTTGCTTCTATATCCTGCTCATCCGTATAATTTGCAAGTGCCCGCAACATTGGTGTCGGACCACAGGCACATATGATATCTGTCTCTATTCCGTAATATTGTATTACATCAACTACATTCCCTTTTATTCCTGCAGATCCATCATCGGTGGCAATATAAACGGTTCCATATCTTTCAAAATCCTCTTTCAAAAATAATTCATTATTACGATATCCCAATACAATCGTTTTTTCTCCTGATATGCTCTTTGCAAGCTCCAGCATAGGTGGTATTCCAATTCCGCCCGCAACCAGCAAAACATGCTCTGCGTGAATATCATATCCATTACCCAATGGTCCCAATACAGGAATCTGGTCTCCAACGTTCAATTTAGAAAACTCTTCTGTTCCCTTTCCAACCACACGATATACAATTCTCAGTTCCTGTTTATCATGATCAATTTCACAAATACTTAATGGTCTACCAAGTTTTCGGCTTTCATCCTTACAATATAAAATCACAAACTGTCCCGGTCTGGCTTTAACAGTCAATCCCTGTGCCTGAATTTTCATACTGAAAATTCCAGATGCAAGTTTCTTATTTTCCGTAATCATACTTAACAGTTTTTCTTTCATTTTTTATCATTTCCCCCTTCTTTCTAATTCCAGTATAACAACGCAATTTCTTCTTTCAAGTAATGCATTTTTATATATTTGTACATAAATGTATACGCCTGTATACAGATATATACATATCTGTAAATACATTGACTTTTCTCCTGTTTTTTTTATACTTTTATCATAGAGTGTTTACATCAGGAGGAGGCCTTCATATGAAAGAACAGTTACTTAAAATACGAGATAAACTTGGAGAAAAAAAACAGGTAAGTGATATGGTGTACTGCACATTTAAAGAAGCAATCGCTACCGGTATTCTTACCCCAGGATTTCGTTTAAAAGAAGAAGAACTTGCAGACTGGTTTCAGATTAGCCGTACCCCTGTACGTGAAGCTATAAAAAAACTCGAAATGGAAGGATTGACAACGATAGATTCCACTCACGGCTGTATTATTCGTGAGTTGCAGCTTGACGAATGTTTAGATACTCTGGAAATGTTAGAATGGCTACGCACTGCTGCAATTGATTTTTTAAAAGGGCGGATTCCCCGCACAATTCTTATGCGCCTGGAAGCGAATCTTCATCATGGAAAAACCCTGAAAGATCCAATTCAGCAATATGATAATAACGTTGAATTTCATTCACTTTTAATAAAAGCAACTGGAAACACAGAACTAATTCAGATTACAAAACGTCTGGAATTTAAGGAACGAATTATTGTAAATAATATTCTCACTTATAATTTTTCTCCTAACTACGTACAGCACCACAGGGAATTATTGCAGGCTATTATTGACAACGACACAAATTTCATAAAAGAATTCGCCATCCAAAATCAGGAAAAAGCAAACAAATACATGAACGATCTCATTTCACATTATCTGTCCAATTAATAACAAAAGAGTTACACACAAAATTTCTCCTTATGTGTAACTCTTTTTATGATTATATTGCTATTTTCTATATATTTTCCCTCTCCAACGGCATACTCATACATCGTGGGCCACCACGTCCTCTGGAAAGCTCCGAACTTGCCATTTCCAGTACCTCGATACCGTGCTGACGCAAAATCTCATTTGTCACATAGTTTCGATCATATACGACAACTTTTCCCGGCTCTATACAAAGGGTATTGGAACCATCGTTCCACTGTTCACGTTCAGAAGCAATCCGGTCTTTGCCACCGCATTTGATCAATGTCACTTTATCCAGTTCCAGATATTTTGCAAGGATATCAGAAAGCATCGCATCAGATTCGGTTACCTTCAGCTGCCCCTTCTGATCTCCCGGTTTAATTTCAAAAATACGAAGTGTCTGCATGATGCCCGGATGAATCGTGAATTTGTCATGATCTACCTGCGTACATACCGTATCCAGATGCATGAAAGCACGAACAGACGGAATATCCAGTGCTATAATCGTTTCAACTTCTGACGTCTCACACGCAAAAATATTCTGTGCCAGAAGTTCAATAGCTTCCGGTGTGGTACGCTGTGAAATTCCGATAGCGATCACCTTATTACTCAAGTTCAGAATATCTCCGCCTTCAATGGAAAAATCCATGGTTCTGTCATAATAAAACGGCACTTTTCCGGCAAAATCCGGATGATATTTCAAAATATATTTTCCGTAAAGTGTCTCTCTCCTTCTGGTTCGGGAATACATCCGGTTCAGACTGACACCGTTTCCGATGCAGGCAAAGGGATCTCTCGTAAAATAAAGATTCGGAATCGGATCAAGCAAAAACTGACTCTCCTTTTTCACCAGACTTACTAACGGACAGCTCATTTTTACATTCAATTCCGAAGCCCTGATTCCGGACATGGTCTTTAATACCAGTTCCTTTTCATCTTCAATATTTATCAGATACTCATATAGCTGATCGCGGACTTTTGCTGCCGAAGCACCTCCCTCTGCGATAAATTCCCGGACAAACTGCTCCTTTTTCTCTGGATTTTTTAACACTTCTGCCGTCATATCTTCCAGATATACGACTTGCACTCCCTGTCCTCGCATGATTTCTGCAAACATATCATGTTCGATTTTTGCGGTTTTCAGATAAGGAATATCATCAAATAAAAGTCTCTCCAGATCTTCCGGAACCAGATGCTCCAGCTCCTGCCCTGGTCTGTGAAGCATTACTTTTTTCAGTTTTCCAATTTCGCTTTTTACATGGATTGCCATTTTACGGCGTCCTCCTTCTCCCGTTCATTCATAACGTACATTTTATCCCAAAATATAATTTTTTTCACTCTTTTTTACAAAATATTTCATATGCATACAGACTGACAGGACTAATGTACACAGTTCCGAGGAAGGAATCGCAATCCACGCACCGTTCAAGCCCAGTACGCGCGGCAACACAAGTAAAAATAAAACGGTAAAAAGCAACGTCCTGCAAAAAGAAATCAGCGCAGATACTTTTCCATTAGACAGAGCGGTAAAAAATCCAGAAGATGCAATATTAACCCCACTAAACAGGAAATTTATCGCAAAAATCTGAAATCCTACAGAGGCCAGTTCCCAGGTTCCAGGATCCTTTGTAAATATCGAAACGATTGGTTTTGCCAGAAATGCAGCGACCACAGTGATCACAACAGATGATGCAATTACAAAAATAAAAGTTGTCTTATATATACGCTTCAGCTGAGCTTTATTTTGTGCACCATACTGGAAACCGACAATCGGAGCAATTCCAACAGCGAATCCGAGATGAAAGGAATTAAATAAAAATTCTCCATACAAAATGATCGTGATGGCAGCCACACCATTTGCACCGGCCAGCCGCATCATAACTGAATTAAATAAAAACGTGATAATAGCTGCTGCCAACTGAGATACCATTTCGGAAGAGCCATTATAGCATGCATGAAAAAAATCTCCAACTTTCACACGAAACCGTGTAAAACAAAGTCCCTTTTTATTTGTGAAAAAGAAAATCAATCCCGCAATTGCAGGTATCGACTGACCAAGTCCGGTTGCCAGCGCTGCACCGCTGATTCCAAAATGACAATGCACGATCAGTACATAATCCAGCACTGCATTTAAAATACCTGCTAATATGATCAGGATCAATCCCAGTGTCGGGCGCTCTGCCGTTACCAGATAACACTGAAATAAGGACTGCAGCATACAGGCCGGGGTAAAGATTGCAAGAATCATCAGATAGTTTCTGCAATACGACAATAATTCATCGTTAGAACCAAGCAGATAACAAATCTGATTCAGAAAAATCAGCGTGATCAGCATAATTATCCCACTGACAATTAATGTAATTACTACAAACATGGTGAGCCTTTCTTTCGCTTCTTGCTTTTTTTCTTCACCAAGATATTTACTGATGATCGCATTTCCGCCGGTTGCCAGCATCGTTGCAATTGCAATCATAATATTCACAACCGGATACACAATATTAGTTGCAGATAATGCATTACTTCCTACAAAACGTGATACAAACATTCCATCAATGATCGTATACATTGACATAAATATCATCATGATGATGGAAGGTGCCGCAAAGCGCAACAATTTTAAAGGGGTAAACTCCTGATTCAAAGCCATACTCATAAAAACACCTGCTTTCTACTTACTTTCTAAATCATGATTCTATCTGTCACCAACAATGATTTTCAGAATAATATGTCAGTTCACGAATACTCTTTTTTAATCGTTTCCTTCTTGACATATTTCAGCATACAGTATAGGGTAACCCTATAGTCAAGCAGATTTTTACACTATATCTTTTTACAAAACAGGAGAATTTAATTATATGGAACGCAAAGATTATCTGACCACCGGCGAACTGGCGCAGCTTATGGGTATTACAAAACATACGCTTTTTCATTATGATGATATCGGTCTGTTTCAGCCAGAGTATATCAACGAAAAAGGCTACCGTTTTTATTCCATCAATCAACTGGATATTTTAAACACGATCCTGGTTTTGCGTGATCTTGACATGCCTTTAAAAGAAATTCAAACTTACATGTCTCAACGAAACCCGGAACTTTTTCAACAAATTTTTCTCGAAAGAGAAAGTCAGATTACACAACAGATAAAAAAACTACAGGCTATGAAAAAATGGATGCAGCAGCAGCGAAAGAAGATAAAAATTGCCGAACAAACCGATTTTTCCATGATTGAAATAAATACCTATCCACAATATTATTACCTTTATAAAGAGGCAGATCCTTCTTCCACACAGTCTTTTTCAAAAAAACTCAATGAATTAATTACGCAGCTGCAAAAGAACAATCCTTATCTGGATTACGATATTGCTTATTTTCAATATGGAAAAAATGTAGAGCACGGCATTTACGATGCCTACGACAACGTCGCACTGCTCATGAATCAGAAACCCACAATCAAAAACTGCCAGATACTTCCTGCCGGGAAATATCTGACAGCTTATCACATCGGTCACTGGAATACGATTGGTGAGACTTACGAAAGAATATTAAATTATAAAAAGGAGCGTCACCTGAAAACCAGCGATTTGTACATCGAATATGATGTGGTAAATAGTTTTATTGAAAAAAATACAGATGACTTTGTAACCCAGATTGAAGTTGAAATTATAGACTAAGGATTACTCAGACATAACTCTGCTCTACTTTGATCACACAGCGATAGCGCGGATTCCATTCTGTCACACGTTTTTGCAGATAGGATGTTATCTCACTGTCGCTGACTTTAAATCCAGCAGGTTTTACACAGTCAAAAATCACATTGCTGGATTCATTTCCCGGAACCAGACGAACTTCGTGAATAGAAAGTCTTTCATCAAGCTCCTTTGCCGCCTTACTGACAAAAGCTCGGATTTCTGCCACTTCTTCACTTTCTTCTACAATCGGATCATAGTGAATTGTCAGAATCATATGCTCCTGTTCCTGAAAATCACGCTCGATCTCATCCATGACTTCATGCGCCTCAATGACCGGTGTCTCCGCCGGAAATTCCACATGTACCGTGGCAAACAGATTTCCCGGGCCGTAATCATGGATCATCAGATCATGCACTCCGATTACTCCCGGATATGACTGAATTTTCTCCGTAATATGATTGACAAATTCTGCTGCCGGTACTTTTCCAAGCAGCGGACTTAACGTTTCTTTAATCAGTCCAATACCACTGTACAAAATAAATACAGCCACACCGATACCGGCAATACCATCAATAATATTTAACCCTGTCACCTTACATAAAATAGTTGCAACTACAACAGCTGACGTAGAAATCACATCATTTCGACTGTCTGCCGCCGTCGCGATCAGTGTATCGGATTCGATTCTCATACCAATTTTCTTATTAAAAATACTCATCCACAGTTTTACACCGATAGAAACAAGCAGTACCACAATCATCAATACATTGCAGTCCACCTCGGATGGATGAATGACTTTTAAAATACTTTCTTTTGCCAGAGACAGGCCAATGGCAACGATGATAACACAGACTACCAGCCCCGCCAGATACTCATATCGCGCATGACCAAAAGGATGCTCCTCATCTGCTTTTTTTGATCCAAGTTTGAATCCCAGCAGACTGACAATATTGCTGGATGCGTCACTTAAGTTGTTTACCGCATCTGCTGCGATCGCGATAGAACCAAATATCGTTCCGATCAGATATTTTCCAACAAACAACAATACGTTGCACAAAATGCCAACGATTCCAGCCAGATTACCATAAGCCAACCGGACTTTTACATCCTTCGTATTTTTACTATTTTTTACAAATAGCTTTATCAATAGCTCTGTCATATTTCTCACTCTCTTTCTTTACAAAACAAACTACTTACTTTCAGTTATACCTGCCCTACCTTTTTTTAACATTTCTTACAAAAGATACGCAGTTCTAACTCCCTGTATACTAAGAAAAGCACCTCAGAATTTGCTCTGAGATGCCTTATATATTTTTTTACGGAGACCGAATCCGTAGGGTTCGAATCCCTCATAGTCTTCCAAAAAAGCCATCCTGTTAAAATAGGATGGCTTTAATATAATGCGCCTTCAGGGATTCGAACCCTGGACAAATAGATTAAGAGTCTACTGCTCTACCAGCTGAGCTAAAGGCGCATACGTCTTTAACGCAAGTGCTATTATAACGGATATAAAAATAAAATGCAAGCTTTTTCTGATAAAAATATTCATTTTATGCGTTATTTATGATACGATACCATCATTAACTCCAACCAAAGGAGCCTTTCTTCTTATGAAAAAACAAAAACGTACACTTATCTCCTGCGCCATGCTGGAAGACGAAGTAAACCACATTTTAGAAAAAACAAATATCACACTTCCTGTCATCTGGATTGACCGTGGCCTTCACAACAGACCGGAAAATCTGAACCAGCTGCTGCAGGAACATATTAACCAGCTGCAAAACCAGGATGAAATTCTGCTTACCTTTGGTCTGTGCGGTAACGGTACTGCAGGGCTTGTCAGTCCGAACACAATACTGCGTCTGCCAAAATTTGACGATTGTATCAATATGCTTGCCTGCCGCCAGCCAAGGACAGAAAGAAAACAAACACAGAAAGATGCCCTCTATCTGACCCGGGGCTGGACTCTGGATCACGAAGGAATTTTACAACAATATAAAATGCTCTCTGAAACATATGATGAAGAGACCCGTAATTTTATCCTGCAGACTCTCTACAACGGCTATCATACTCTTACGGTCCTTGATACAGGATGCTATGACCTGCCCCCCGTGGAACAGTATGCTGATACGGCTGCCACATTTCTGGGCTTTGACCGGAAAACCGTTCCTGGAAATATCACAACACTGGAACATCTGATCACAGGGACACAAGATTCCAATATTCTGACGCTTGCACCCGGTGAAAAAATACATCAGATGCTTTTTGAATGCTAATCTGAAAAAAATGCGATGTATTTTTTTCAGCATAAAAGCAGCCTTTTTTTTACTACATTTACTTTGCTGGTAGAACTGAAAGTATTTTATCGTTTTTTTATACAAAACAATAGGCATTTTCCTTGCATTTTAAGGCAAAACGTTTACAATAGAACTGACGAGTATATCAAATTATTAATGGAGGTAAACAAAACCAATGTTCAACAAATTAATACAGAAATTAAAAGAGAATCCTCGTACAATCGTTTTTACTGAGGGAACTGACGCACGTATTCTGGAAGCTTCTTCCCGTCTGCTTGCAGGTACATTCTTAAAACCAATCTTAGTTGGTAATGTAGAAAAAGTCAGAGCTGCTGCTGAAGAAGCAGGCTACAATATCAACGGTGCAGAGATCATCGATCCGAAAAACTATGACCGCATGGATGAGATGGTTGCACAGATGGTTGAACTTCGTAAAGGTAAAATGACAGAGGAGCAGTGCCGCGAAGCATTATCTCATGGTAACTACTTCGGTACAATGCTTGTAAAAATGGGCGTTGCTGACTGCTTACTTGGTGGTGCTACTTATTCTACCGCTGATACCGTTCGTCCGGCTCTTCAGCTGATCAAAACAAAACCAGGCAACAAGATCGTATCATCCTGCTTCATCCTCGTTCGTCCGGCTGCTACAGGCGACAACGAAGTACTGGCAATGGGTGACTGCGCGATCAATATCAAACCGACCGAAGATGATCTGGTAGAGATCGCTCTTGAGACAGCTGATTGTGCTAAGATTTTCGGTATTGATCCGAAAGTTGCATTCTTAAGCTACTCAACACTCGGATCCGGTAAAGGTGAGGATGTTGACAAAATGCGTAACGCTTGTGCAAAAGCAAAAGCTGCTAATCCGGATCTGGCTATCGATGGCGAGCTTCAGTTTGATGCTGCTGTATCTCCGCGTGTTGCACAGACAAAATGCCCGGATTCAAAAGTTGCAGGACATGCAAACACATTTATCTTCCCGGACATCAACGCTGGTAACATCGGTTACAAAATTGCTCAGCGTCTTGGTGGATTCGATGCTTACGGTCCGATCCTTCTTGGTCTGAATGCACCGATCAACGATCTGTCCAGAGGATGCAACGCTCTGGAAGTATATTCCATGGCTATCATCACTGCAGCATTAAGCTAATTTGAACGCAGAATAAGCAAAGCGACTGCGTTCATGAGCAAGTAGCGAAAGCAGATTGCGAATGTCCGCTTTACAAAACATTTTTAAACAATAAGTTTATGATAAAGAAAAGAAGAAATTTACCTCCGCAGCTAATAAGCGCTTGCTAAGGAAAATTTCTTCTTTTCTTTTATCTACACTATAAACTTCAGCAATTTACTGTTTTAATTTTATCCAAATAAGAAGCTAGAAACGCTTACGATCCCGCTGTGCCATCTCATACATCATCTTCTCACGTTGTGCTTCAAAATATACGTGTAAAACGTCCCAGGAGGCGTTTGTAGACGTCATAACCATTTTATAGTCTATTTTTACGTTGTGGTTTCTTAAATCCATCAGAAGGCGATCTAGCTGCTTCTCCGTGAAATCACACATTATGATCATGCTGCCTTTCGGATACGCACCGCCAAAATATCCACCATCATCTTTTCCTTTTTCAAGATCCTCCAATGTCATATGGAATTTCGTCTTCGGAACAGACACTGCCTGTATTTTCATCGGTGTCAGAATCTGACGAATCTCACTTTCGTTTTCACATTGAAATAATAATACTTTCGCCATTTTTTAGCAGTCTGCCTTTCCTGTAATGATCCATGGTGCCGGCTGCTGCTCAAAGGAATTTTTACTGTTCAATCTTGCTACAGAGATCTGGATAACCTCAGTATCTTTGATGCCGTATTTTTCAAAAATGCCGGAAATAGATGCAGCTACGCCAAAATCTAATGTGTAAATGACAATGCTGATCTGCGGATTTAATTTTGTCAGATACTCAATCTCCTGCTCCATGCTTGCAGATGCTACCATAAATACCAGTGACGGAACCGGACATTCTTTCATCGTCTCCTCATCCACATGATCGATCACCTGAATATTGTGCAGACCGAAATGGTCAATGTTCTCTTCCATGGTCGCACGGTCGTCTTTATTGTACTCCACAGCGATCACAGTGCCCTCTGTAGCGATGATTGCAGCCTCTACCGCAATACTTTCCCCACTGATAACACAAATGTCATCCTGACGTCCTACATGCATCTTATTTAAGATAACAGAACGTATTTCACTTCCTACATAATGAATGGAACCACGTTTAAAATTATGATTATCCATACCAATTTTATAAGTGTTACGCGCATGCTCATTCACGATCAGCATGCCTGCGGATGCATTAATACCACGGTTGATCATATTGCTCACTTTATCATGTTTGATATCGCCTGCAGGCTCTGATCCCTCGTTATACCATACATCACAATCGCCAAGTCCTGCGTTCCACATCCGGTAAAAAATATCGTCAATTCCGGCCTCTGTAAACACCAGCACTGCTTTGTGTGACTCAACTGTCGGAATCAGGTTTTTATTTTTTCGGGTGATATCGAGCATCTTCACTTTTTCCAGGTCAATGGCTGTATTTTTTGCAAAATACTGCAGCCAGGATAAAATGCTCTCGTTGGTAAAAATCTGCTGTTCCATAAGAAATACCTCCCATAATTAATTCAAAAATGCCCTCAGCATCTAATTATGTTAATTTTACCATTATCAAAAACACACGTCAATAAATCCATGCTTTTCGAATAAGTCCCGGAACATTCTCAGTAGTTCGGGCGTGGACGATCTATAATAACGAAAATCATTTTGCACCTGAGGTATCATTTCCGTAAATACTGCAGATTTGCCTTATTATAATTTGTTAAGAGATACTTTCTTTTTTCTTCATATTTCAGCCACAAAAAAAACACATTTTACCAGTAATATAACAGTATCAAATAAATCAAGTGAACAATTGAAACACATAACAGACATTTGAAATTTGATGAAAAGCCAATAACCTAATATAAAAAGCTTCTGAGGGTAGTCAGTTAACCAGCATTGGCACATTCAGGGGCGACAAAAAACTATTTCCTTTATATAGATAAATTTTTCATAACTCACTCTCCCCAAAAAACCGGATTCAAAACGAACCCGGTTTTTTATTTTAATAGATGAATAATTATACATTTTATGTATATAAAAAGCCACCTGGATTTTTGCCGTTTTATAAGTATTTCTTATTGAAAAAAATCCTGATGGCTTTCGCTTCTTAAATTTATGCATTTGTATGTTCGTATTTTTCAACATTATTTTTGATCTGGTCAATGATCTGATGTACTTCCTGATCCTCATTTTTGAATTTACTGCTGAACATGAACACTTTTCGTGGGCTGTTTTTCTTACATAACCAGTAATCTCTGCCAGCCATAACAGATTTTTCTGTCGTCACTTCAACAAAATACCCCTGTTGATAATGATATCTTGCAACTACTTCAATACCTTTTTCCATAATCTCATCCTTTTGTTGATAATTTTGTAAATATATTGTTGTGACAGTTATCAACAACAACATTTATCAGTATAACAGAAAAAAAGTTTAAGTTAAGTATTGAAGTTTTTTTTCTTGTTGTTCTCATAAAAATAGAAAAAAATGTCGGTTGTTGGTACAGGTATGGGTTTCTATGATTTTGTGACGACATCGTTGTTGATAATATTCTATTCTTTTTATTTATTTGTAAACAACTATCTTATATTCTTTATATTATATCCACAAAAAATGTCGAAAAACGTTGATTTTATAGGGTTTTTGAAAATAAAGTACGGACATTTACAGGCTAATTAACGGTGGCAGGTTGGAAAAGATGCGAATATACGTGGGGGAAGAAACGGACAAATGTGGGATGGCCGGAAAATCAAAGAAAAAGCGGGCTCTGGGCGAAGAAAGAGGCATATTTAGGCAAAGAAAAAGGCATATATTGGTCCTATATCTGTCCGTTAAATAAAAAATACGGTCTTATTTTATGCCTTTTTTGCTAAATAACGGACATTTATAGGAGGATTTTTATGAACTTACGGCATAATTAAGGAAAAATGAATTGTAAAACAATTTAAATGCAAGAAGAAACGGACAATTTTGGGATAGGAAAACACGAACTAACGGACGTTTTTAGGATCAAATTTTGTTAACTAACGGACATATGTAGGAAGAAAAGGCGTATTTTTTTGAAAGAAACGGACAAATATAGGGAATTTGAGTTAAAGAAACGGCATAAATGAGGCAAACAGATGTTTTGACGGACATTTATGGGAGGACTGGAAAAGCTAAAAATCTATATATTGTGCCGTAAGTTTAAAAAATATACTTTTTTAGCGGACAAATATAGGATGTATATTGAATTTAGTACGGACATTTGTGGGATACCCTATCTTTTGACGGACATTTATAGGCCCAGTTTTTTGAAGAATAAGACATTTTTGGTATCGAACTTATGTTTTAACGGACAAATATAGGATATGATGTTATTTAACGGACGTTTATGGGATGTATAAAATCAAGATATGGACATATTTGGGAGTAAAATCCGCTATTTAGTGGACAAATGTAGGAGGCTATACAAGTTATAGCGGACATTTATGGGAAATATGATTTAATTAACGGACAAATATAGGATAAATAAATATCTTTTAACGGACATTTATGGGTGTTGATAACTTTTTGTAAAAAGTCTGACAGTTTTTTCATTGACAAATTGAGGATTTAAAGGCATAATTAAGGAAGTGAAAATTAGAACGGAATAGTTATAGTATCTGGTGTAGAAATGCAGCGGATTTTTCTGTAAAACAAAAGATACAATATGATATAAGGAACTTTATGACTAATGGCAAAAAATGAGATAGCAAAATCGGATAAAACGATGTTCCCGGACATGTTGAAGAAAAGTAATTTTTTGATTTCTTCCGTATATAGAGCATCGCTTTTAGAGAATAAAGTGCTGGCACTGGCACTGACAAAAGTGCGATTAAGTGATCAGGGACGTCCGGTAGCGACGCTCCGCACAAAAGAAATTAAAGAAGTATTGCATGTAACTGGAAATGCAATGGGTACATATTTGAAGGATGTAGCCACTTCTCTGGCCGGACGTACCATGTTTATTGAATCTGCGGATGGCAGTTTCAAATGTATGAGCCTGGTTGGTGTGGTTAGTTATGAATCAGGATCCGGCACGATGGAGATTAAGTTTGAGCCGGAAATTAAGGACTATATCTATGACCTGAAAGCCAATTTTACAATGTTGAATATTCCGATGATGTTATCATTTCGTTCTGGTTGGTCCTATCGTTTGTACGAACTGCTTTCTTCGCGCGCTTATCACACGAAATATGATAAGGAAACCGGCAATGTGTTCCATATAAAATATGGTGTTTCCGAGATCAAACTTCATCTGGGAACCGTTCAGATCAAGGATGACAAGGGCAAGATTAACCGTGATATTCAGCGGGAACTCGAGAAAAAAGAAATTGATTATGATTATATTGTCAATGAACTGGTGCATGAAAAATTGAAATCTTTCGATAAATGGTGTGATTTCAAGCGGCGTGTGCTGGATGTAGCAGTAAATGAGATTAACGAAAAATCAGATATTTCTGTAAAATATGATTTGATGCGAAGCGGTCGTGGCGGAAAAATATATGGCATTGACTTTGAGGTAACAAAGAAAGATATGACTGTGGAGCCGACCATTGAAGAGGAAGTTCCTACACCAGGAGATGCAGAGCTGGATGATCTGATCGATAAAGTTATGGACATTATCGATGAGAAGATTAAGATTTCCCAGGCAAAAGCATTGTTGAAAGTTGCAAATTACGATATTAACAAGATCGAATATGCGTACGAGCTGGCCTGCAAGCAGGAAAATATCCATAATCTGATTGGATGGCTTACTTCTGCAATACAGAATGGCTATGAAGATAACCCGATCCATAAAGTAAAAGGTTATTCTCAGAATGAAACTGAGGAATTTGACGAGTATATGCAGCAAATGAGGCTGGAGCACTTTGCAAATATGGAAACAGAAGAAAAATAATAATAAGCTTTATAAAAGTGAAATATAAAAGCACCGATAAGATATGAAAAATGTATTATCGGTGCTTTTTATATTATTTTTTTGGAAAAACATCCAATAAATGTCTGCTAATTAGCCCATAAATGTCCGTTAGTTAGATAATCCAATAAATGTCTGTTAATTAGCCTATAAATGTCCGTTAGTTAGATAATCCAATAAATGTCTGTTAATTAGCCTATAAATGTCCGTAAGTTAGATGATCCAATAAATGTCTGCTAATTAGCCTATAAATGTCCGTTAGTTAGATAATTCAATAAATGTCTTCTAATTAGCCTATAAATGTCCGTTAGTTCGACAATCCAATAAATGTCTGTTAATTAGCCCATAAATGTCCGTTAGTTAGATAATCCAATATATGTCTGCTAATTAGCCTATAAATGTCCGTTAGTTAGATAATCCAATAAATGTCTGTTAATTAGCCTATAAATGTCCGTTAGTTAGATAATCCAATAAATGTCTGCTAATTAGCCCATAAATGTCCGTTAGTTAGTCTGTAAATGTCTGTTTCTAAAAAAGAAATAATGAGAGAATATTATAATTGCAATAATTCCAACAATTCTTCTTTTGAAAATGATGGGTTTCCAAGCGTATCTCCACTCAAAATCTGTTCCGCAAGTTCGGCCTTCTGCTCCTGCAATTTAATGATATTTTCCTCAATACTGTTTTTGGCAATCAGCTTATAAACCAGCACCCGGTTCTTTTGTCCGATGCGGTGTGCCCGGTCAGTTGCCTGATTTTGCACGGCCGTATTCCACCACGGATCATAATGAACCACAATATCCGCTGCAGTCAGATTTAACCCCGTACCTCCGGCTTTCAAAGAAATGAGAAATACCGGGACATTATCCTGATTAAATTCTGTGACCAGGTGAATGCGCTCCTGTTTGGAGGTAGAACCAGTCAGCAAAAAGAACGGAATATCTGCTTTTTTCAATCTGTCAGCAATAAGATCCAGCATAGTTGTAAACTGCGAAAAAACAAGCAGCTTATGTCCGGATTCCGTAGCATTCTGGATCAAATCGATACAAAGATCCAGTTTGGCTGATCCTGCAGAGTAATCCTCATATAACAGAGATGGATCGCAGCAAAGCTGGCGCAGCCGGGTCAGTTCTGAGAGAATCTGTAGTTTAGAATGATTAAATTCTTCCGGAGACTGTTTGGAAAGCAGCATCTGAAGGCGCTGTACATGGGCCTGATACAGTTCTTTTTGCTCTCCTTCCATCGGTGCATACATATTTTTTTCCAGTTTATCAGGTAAATCCTTCAGTACCTCTTTTTTCAGACGGCGCAGTATAAAGGGAGCAATCATTTTCTGAATCCGGTGCAGTGCATCTTCATCGTTTTGCTGCATGATAGGAAGCTCCAGCTCTTCCCGGAATCTGGAGTAGGAAAACAGATATCCCGGCATCAGATAGTCAAAAATGCTCCACAATTCTCCAAGTCTGTTTTCCACCGGCGTACCAGTGAGAGCCAGACGAAAACGGGAGTCGATCTGTTTGACTGCCTGTGCTGCCTTTGTGGTGGCATTTTTGATAAACTGTGCCTCATCAATGATCTGATAATCGAAGGAGATTGTCTGATAAAGTTCAATATCCCGTCGCAGCAGATCATAGGAAGTGATAAAAATGCGTCCTTTTCCAGCGGAGGCAGCTGTCAGAAGTGCTTTTCGTTCGGAGGCAGTTCCTGCTACCGTAAAAACGGGTAGTTCCGGTGCAAACTGCTGGCATTCCTGTGACCAGTTATAGACCAGGGAGGCCGGGCAGACAATCAGCGTGTTTGCTGAAGTTTGTGCCATTTCTATATAATGTGCATACAAAAATACGATGACCTGCAGTGTTTTTCCAAGTCCCATATCGTCAGCAAGAATACCGCCAAAACCGTTTGCATGCAGGGTTTCCAGCCACAGATAGCCCTTCTTCTGATATTCCCGCAGGATTTTAACATATTTTTCCGGTACTTCGAAGTCACTGTCTTCCACGGTGCGCATATTGCGGATCAGTTCACGGAAACCACGGCTTTTGTTTACCGGTACAGATTCGTCATCCCGAAGTTGTGCATCCAGATAAAGAGCACGGAATTTTGGCAGGGATATATGGCCGGAGGCAAGCTGCTGTTCTGTAAGCATGAGTCCCTGTTGAAGCTGGACCAGTGTGTCGAGGCTGCCCTCTTCCATCGTTACAAATTGTCCGGATTTCAGCCGGTAAAAGTTCTTTTTTCGATCATATTTTGACAGTAGAAAAGCAAGCTGTTCCAGGTTCATATCTTCGGATTCCAGATTAAAATCAAGTAAATTACCGTTCAGTGATACACCCAGAGATACTTTTGGTGGTTGTATTACCTGAATTTTTTTCAGGCGGTCCGAGATATATACATCTGCAACGGCTTCACATTCCATCAATCCGCGGGTCAGAAATTCATAGATCATCCCGTCATCTTCCGCTATGGCTGGCAGATCAGACAGATCATCCATAGCATTGCAGTAACCGGAAATCAGAGAAGCCACTTTGGCCTCTTCCCGAATATTGCGGTTTTGTCGTATTTTCTCAGAATGAAATACATGATATTCCCGGTTGGAACCATAATCAGCCACCAGATCACAGGTGATGATATCTTTTTGTGGCAAATCCAGGTACAGTCGGAAAGACACCTCGTCCGGCAGATAGGTTTCCGGTGAAAAATTATTCATGGTGACATGATATGATTTTTTTAGTTCCGGAAGCATTTCCCGGGTAAAAAGAGGCAGATCCGATTCTGCGATAAAAGATTCTCCGCGGCACCATCCCGTCATACGGTCTTCAAACAGGTTGATGGCCTCGTGGGTACGGCGGCTGGTCCGATATATTTTATAGTCTTTAAAAATGTAATTCCAGTCACGGCTGGCAATGGATGGAACCGGTTCCAGAGACAGATGGATGCCGTCTTCCACCGCTGAGATCTTCAGATTTTTCTGGTAAATTTCAGTGGCAGGATACCAGAGTTCCTGCTTTTTCACAGAGGGATCTACCAGAGTACCGGTCTCAGAAATGGTATCGAGAAAGGAATCCAGAAGCTCATTTTTTAAGGTAAAATTGCGGATATCTGTACTGTACCAGTAGTTATAATCCTGAAACTGACGGATAAAAAATTCCATCAGACCGCGGCTGCTTTCGTCAAAGGCATTGAACTGATGGACAAAGGAAAGCTGTTTTCCGTAACTGTGCATTTCAGTGTGCATTACATGCTGCACCAGCTCCGGAATATTTTTCACCACATACATTTTGTCTTTTCCAATACGCAGAGATACAGAGATGTTGTTATAATCCAGATGTAGTGTCGGCTCCAGATGGATTTTTCCCATGAGGGAACCATCGGTGATCATCCAGTTTTCTTGATTTCCAAACTGCTGGAGGATCTGTTGCATGCTGTTATCTGTACGATGTTTTGAAAATTGTTCTGCATAAGAGGTTTCTATACTGGAATACGTAGATTGTTTTGCTGCTGATGTGTTTTTGGCAGCTTTATTTTCAAACGATACAGGTTCTGAAACTGGTGTGGAAACAGATTTTCCCTGATTGTGCATATAATAGAGCATCGTTGCCACACAGTGTTTGCAGATACCGTCATAGGAGGAGAATGCAATGCAGGGACAATAGTATTCTACATCTTCCAACTCTTCATGGTCATCAAAAAAAAGTGTAATTTCTACATCATAATTTTGCTTATTGTTTCCACGCACGCGGGAACGAAAATTTAATTCAGAATCGCCATATATACCTTCTGATTCGAAAGTGGAAAATTCCAGAACACCATTTGTACTTTCCAGAAGTTTTCCGCGGTAAAAAGTTTTTTCATTATCTGCCTGTGCTTTAATATCGCGTTCTGTCCACATGTGTTGTGCATGCTCCTTTTCTTTTGTATGTAATTATTTTTATCTCAGTCGAGAAGACTCCCACTTCTGCAAGTGGTGAGTAATAACAAGTCTTTCTCAGTGGGAGTACAATCTCCGACTGAGATAAACGCTCCGCGGGGATGTGCAGTGATTCTGAGAAGAATATGTCAGCTTTCGCTGACCAGAATCACGCACCAAGTCTCACGTGCGTTCGACTTGAATTATAATGTTAGCTCTTGTTCCATACTTTCTACTCTCACAATTCTATTATAATATGATATAAAAAAAAGAAAAAGCTGTAAATGAAGCTTTTTCTTTAAAAATAGCGGGAATTGTGTAAGGATACGTTTTATCCTTCAAATACAGTTGCGGCTGCGTCTGCTGCGGAAGCGGCATCCTCTGTGTAGATATCAGCGTGAATGCTGTCTGCAAATGCCTGATTTACAGGAGCGCCACCGACCATAATAGTTACTTTGTCACGGATTCCTGCTTCTTCAGCTGCTTTTACAACTTCGCTAAGCATTGGCATGGTAGTTGTAAGAAGCGCGGAACAGCAGATAATGCTGCAGTCGTTCTCGATAGCACATTTAACGAAATCCTGAGGATCAACGTCTACACCGAGGTCAATGATCTCGATGCCTTTGCCTTCGATCATCATACGGACCAGGTTTTTACCGATATCATGCATGTCACCTTTTACGGTTCCGATGCATGCTTTTCCAAGAGGTTCTGCTGCCTCTCCGCTAAGATGTGGTTTTAAAAGTGTGGTACCGGCATTCATGGCGCGGGCTGCAACTAATACTTCAGGTACGAATACTTCATCGTTTTTGAATTTCTCGCCGATGATGTTCATTCCGTCAAGAAGACCTTCTTTTAAGATGGTTGTTGCATCAACTCCCTCGTCGAGAGCCTGCTGAACAAGCTTTGTTACCTCTTTTTTCTTTCCTCTCTGTAATGCAGATGAAATATCATTAATAATTGACATGTTGTGTTATTCCTCCTGTCACATTAGTTTTATCTGTTCATCGATCAGTTTCGGTATACTGCACCACTGGTGTTACCTATCGGTTACCAAAATTTGTATTTAATATTATACCGTAAATGAAGGAAGTTGTAAAATAAATATTTTCACACAAAAAAGAGCTCCATTCATCGTTGTTTGCGGGGATCGATGAATGGAACTCTTTCCTTGGGGTTAATAGTCAGAAACAAAATTACGGTTTCCTGATTATTAAAATTTTATTTAAAGGAAGGTATTTTAAGGGATTAAGATATTTTTTCTTCCTTCAGTATCCGAAAGATACTTTTATAAGGTCAGATCAACTGATTAGCAGAATTTATGACGTAAGTAAGCTTCTACGTAGTTGTCGTTTGTCTGCATTGCTTTTGTGAAAAGAGCTCTTGGATTTTTTCTCCATGCTTCTTTTAATGCTTCTTCTTTTTCTAATAATTTGATTGTCAGGTTGTTAGTATTTAATACCTGCTCTGCGCTCATTTTCTGTGCTCTTGTATATAAACCTTTGAATAATGTCATGATTGTGTCCTCCTTTATATGTGAATGTTAATCAGTTCTTGTTTTCTTGTTGAGATTATTATATTATATATGATGAAAGAAGTAAAGCTATTGTATCTTAGGGATATATTAAGTAAAACTTAATGATAATATTTAGAAAGCATACATGATGCACAAATAGTCACATTTAATTTGTACAACCTGTACAAGTAGCATTTAAGAGGAGGTTTTTATGGATACAGCAAGATATCAGGCATTTCTGACAGCGGCAGAAACCGGAAGTATCAAAAATGCAGCGGAGGAACTGGGATATACACCATCCGGTGTCAGTCAGCTAATCAAAGCACTGGAGGAGGAACTTGGTTTTACACTGCTCTATCGGAGTAAAAAAGGGGTAAGTCTGACACAGGAAGGCCGCAGGCTGCGGCCAACGATCCGCGAGATTCTGGGGGCGGAAAATCGATTATTTCAGATGGCTTCGGAAATGCGGGGATTGTCTATTGGTGATATCAATATTGCAGCATATCATTGCCTGGCAGCAGGCTGGATGCCGTCATTAATCAGTGGATTTCAGAAAAAATATCCAAATATTCGTATCCAGCTTTTTGAAGGTACACAGCAGGATATATTGCAGTATCTTGATGATCGAATGGTGAATCTGGCGTTTTTTAATTGTGCGGATACGATCAATTATGATTGGTTGCCTTTAATGAAGGATCGTATGGTGGCTGTTTTGCCGAAAAATCATCCGATGGCAGAAAATGAGGTGTTTCCATTGGAAGCCTGCCGTGATGAGCGCTTTATTATGGCGGAGCACGGACAGGATCAGGATGTATTGGATATGTTGGATGAAGTAAATGTTAAGCCGAATATTTATCTGTCTACGTTTGATTCCTTTACCGCACTTGCCATGATTGAAAAGGGGTTGGGAATCAGTATTATGAATGAAATTAGTATTCCACCGGAAAGTAATCGGGATATCGTGACACTTCCGACGGTGCCGGAGCATTTTATTGAGATGGGAATTGCATTGCCCTCTATTGCGCAGGCATCTCCTGCGGTTAAAAAGTTTATTACATATGCAGTAGAATCAGGAATCTGCAGTGCACATCCTCTGGGAGTTTAAAATAATTATATGATTTGGGTGTCAAAACACCCAAATCTTGATTACACGGATTGTTTCGTGCTTTGCACTCCCACAATCCTTCCCGCTATTCGCATATCGTGGGATAAAAATCCCACTTTTATGCTCATATCGGGGCGTGCCCCAAGGTCATTCATCCACCCTTGTGCAAGCACAGGTGGACTCAGACCTTTTGACACTGTAATCATTATATTTAACATGTTATTGCCACTTTGATCACGCCGTCTCTTTTATTTTCAAAAAGTTCATAGGCTTCTTCGATTCTGCTAAGTGGATAGGTGTGTGTGATCAGCGCTTCTGTATTGATCTTGCCTTCGGCTATTAGCTCCAGCGTTTCTTCACAATCGCAGCCATCCACTCCTCCTGTTTTAAATGTAAGATTCTTGCCATACATATCTGGCAGTGGTAAGATCTGGGCTTTATCATAAAGAGCCACTACCGTCACGATTGCATTTGGTCTTGCACATTCCCATGCCAGCCGAAAAGTAGATTCTGCTCCTGCAACTTCAAGAACAACATCAGCTCCACCATGTTCGCTGTTTGTCTGTACAAAATCAAAACATTCTTCCGGAGAAACTGTAAGAACCTCCGGATAATGTTTCCTAATAAAATGCATACGATTTTCGTCTTTTTCGCATATGATGATCCGTTTTGGATTCTTTAGCATAACGGACAGTAAGGTACAGATACCTGTAGGTCCGGCTCCAATGATCAGTACGGTGTCATTCTCTGTAATCTCAGAAATACGTGTTGCCCAATAGCCGGTAGCAAGAACATCTCCTACAAATAAAGCCTGTCTGTCTGTAACTTTATCAGGAATCTTATTCAGTCCCTGGTCTGCAAATGGTACACGGACATATTCTGCCTGACCGCCATCAATACGGCAGCCAAGAGCCCAGCCGCCATTTTGATCGGTGCAGTTATTTACATACCCTTTCTTGCAGAAAAAACATTCCCCGCAAAAAGTTTCTACATTTACCGTTACACGGTCTCCAGGCTTCACTTTCGTTACAGCACTTCCAACTTCTTCCACGATTCCAACCATCTCATGGCCGACTGTAATGCCCGGAACTGCTTTTGGAACGCTTCCGTGCTTAATGTGAAGGTCACTGGAACAAATGCTGGCAAGTGTCACCTTTACAATGGCATCCCTTTCATGCATCAGTATCGGTTTCGGTTTTTCTATTAATTCAAATTTCCCTTTTGAAACATATGTATAAGTCTTCATTTTTTCCCCGTTATTTTCTTATAATTTTCGCTACACTGGATTTTAATATTATAGTTTTCCGTTCTTGAATTATTATCGAATGCTCCATTGCCAAATAATAAACAAGATAAGAAGATGCGCCGGATAAAAAGCATAGCAGAAATATTTGAACCATTTGCTATGGTATCCCTGCTTTCCATTATATAACCAGATTGGAATAAGAGCCAACAGTGCAAAGCTTTGTTGTGCAATCTCAAAATGATGTCCCAGGATAGTTACCGGATAATACAGATCTCCAAGCATAATTACATTCAAATAGTACATTCCGGCAAACTGTGCCACAAAAGAAACCCATGTTTTTTTTCGGAAAAAGTAAAAAAGCAATACTGTCAGTATTCCCGCTGCATTGTAATCTACCATGGTTATGGTTCCAAGCAGATAGTCCATTAAAAGAACAAGACAAATTATAAGAATCAGTATCCATTGCTTTTGTTTCTTCTTTGCTTTTTCAATAATCTGTATCGATACCAGACCTAACAGAAATGTCCATAGTACGTTTTGATGAAACGGGTAAAATAAAGAACTTCCCATAATCAAGTTAAATGGTATTTCTGAAATTAGAGCAAATAGAAAAAGACGCTGCATATACCTTTTAATATTTGAAGTATAATAGCATCCTTCTGCAATCATAAATGCAAAGATTGGAAATGCCAGTCTTCCTATGCATGTCAGCCATTCCTGTGCCGGAAATAGTGTCGCCCATAAATGATCGCATAGCATAAATAACATTGCTAAAATATGCAGTGTAAATGAATTGATTCCTCTTTTTTTCTCCATAGATTCTTCTCCGTCTATTCAGGCTTAGATATCTGCCAGTTATTCTTTTTTATTATATCTTTCATGATTTAAAATTACTTCATGAGCTTTCGAATTTTATCTATCAAAATGATATCTGCCGGTAACCAGGCGACGCTATCTAACTGATCTTTTGTGAGCCATTTTGCAGCTGCAGCCTCCTTTAATTCGAGATGACCATTTGTAATTTCTGCCCAAAAACAATCCATCGAAAGATGAAAAGTTGGATAATCAAACTCAATCGTGTCAATAAGCTCGCCAACTGAAATCTGTGTATCAAGTTCCTCCATGATTTCACGCTTCAATGCTTCCGGTGGCGTTTCACTGGGCTCGATCTTCCCGCCCGGAAATTCCCAGCCTTCGTTTAAAATTTCCACAGAAAAAATATAATCCAACGGCTCGTTTTTTTCTGTTGCATCGCTCTCATCCATCGCCAATCGCTCAAATGCAGTTTGTCTTTCCTGCTCTGACGCACTTCCATTTAACGCGATCGTTCGAAACGCTTTTCCGGTTGATGGATTAATCATCTGATTAAACTTGGCAGATAGTTCTTTTGTTTCTGTCAAAGTACTACAGAAAACAAGTCCTTTTACTTTCTCACCGCTGTATCCATAATAATCTGCCTGCGTAATAATATGCTTCACACGCTCGTCACTCGTAAGCATGGAAAAATCACGATTACATTCTTCGTTATCGCCAATAATCGATAAATCGGTTATGCCAAAATAATGGAACGGGCAAAGCAGATTCTCTTTCATTGCTTGCTGCAGGCGGATTTCGTAGGCAATCTGATAGTTGAAAATCTCATATACATTTCTTCCTGCAAGGTTATCATCTCTCTTATCCGGTGTAGCTGTCATTCCAAGCCACAGCTTCGGTGTAAAATGTCTCATTATCTTCTGATATGTCTCGGCGGAAACGTGATGCGCTTCATCCAGCACAATACAGTCAAATGTATCTTTCGCATATTGAAGCAAATGCTCGTCCCGGTTCAGTGTCTGCACCGTAGCAAATACATAATCTGCATCATACTCATGGTAGCCTGCTCCAACAAGTCCCATGGAAATGGATTTGGCAAAAACTTTTTCGTAAGATTTTTTCGTCTGTCTAGCCAGCTGACCTCTGTGAACTAAAAACAGCACGCGCTTAAACCCGAGTTCACGCATGGCAAATGCAGAAGCATATGTTTTTCCGGTTCCAGTCGCGGAGATCAATAGCGCCCGCTCTTCTCCCTGCTCCAGAATCCTCCTTAGGTTTGTAATAAATCCCTCCTGCATAGAATTCGGTTTTAATCGGTATTTTTCAAGAGACGGAATCTCTTCGCTTTTCGAAATCTCGCGCTGATGTTTTATGATATTGTAGCGTTCTTGGTAAATTTCATAAAAATCATAATAACATTATACCTTATGGAGAGAGGTCATCTTTAACTGTTCAAAATGATAACGCGGTTTTCCTATGCTCTTTTTGCCATACTTTATTGCTTCTGTGGGGCAATAACAAATACATGCCATACAGTGAGTACATTGATTTCCCCATATAGCATAAGTGCTTTTGCTCAGCAAGACTGCGATTATATTTTGACGCATTGCCAATTTCACTACCACAGTTCATAACAAACCAAATACGTTTTGCAGAAAGCAATTTCGTTTTGGAAAGCCAATCCGATACAATTCGGGGAATACGCCACGCATAAGTCGGAGTTACGACGATTACATTCTCACCTGTTTTTATTGGCGAATAATCTACTGTCTTGATTTTTGCATTCACATTTATAATCTCATCCTGCAATTCAGCTGCAATTTTTTTCGCTATATAACGGCTATTGCCGGTTCCTGAAAAGCACAAAATCATGATAAAATCACCTCCACGACTTTCGATTTAAGTTACTGAGATGGCACCACTTTATTAGTCGGCCATGATTTTCTGAGAGCCATATAGGATATTAAAAAGTTCGCAAACCAACCAGCTGGTACAGCAAGCCAGACAAATTCAATGCCAAAACGCGGTGCAAAAATCAAAGCAACAGACAAGCGAATCGCCAGGTTTACCATGTTTGCAATGAGGAACGGACGCATGATTCCAAGTCCACGAAGGACTCCGTCTGTTGCCATCTTAATACCCATGAAGATGAAGAAATAGCCCAGCCATCTCATATAATCTCCAGACACCTGATATGCTAAAGCAGTTCCATCTTTACCCAGGAATAATGTAGAAATTTGAGTGTGCAGTGTTTCAATGACTATGAAAGCAATGACAGCAAAACATAAATCTAACACCAATGCAGCGTGATATCCTTTTTTGATACGTTCGATTTTCTTTGCCCCAAGATTTTGGGAAACATACGGTGAAACTGCATTTCCGATAGATACAAATATCAGTGAAAAAACATTTTCTACCCTCATCGTTGCAGCATACCCTGCGAGCGCCTGTGTACCGAAGGGGTTTACAACTGCCTGCACGATCATCATACCGATAGATACTGTAGACTGTTGGAGAACTGACGGAACAGCAATCCGAAGCATGGAATGCAGTTCCCGACAGTCAAATCGGCGAAAGGAGCTCTTATATTGCTTCATCCGATAGAAGAAAATGAAAAGCGAAAACACAGCGGAAATTCCCTGTGCTATAAGAGTCGCAAGGGCTGCACCAAACACACCGAGACCAAGACCAGCCACCATCCAAAGATCCATAAAAATATTTAAGACTGACGAGAATATCAGGAGCCCTAGTGGAATTTTTGATTCGCCTATGGAAGTGAACATCGTTGAAAGAATATTGTACATAAACAAAAATGGAAAGCCTGCAAAGTAGACCCGCAGATATAACACTGCACTATCCAGTATATCGCCAGGAGTTTGTAATGCACTCATCATCAAATGGGAACAGCAAAATCCAAAAACACCAAGGATTATGCTTAGAACTAAAAAGCTAAGCAAGGACGTTGACACGATGGTTTTCATTTTTGCATACTCCCGGGCACCGAAATAGCGGCTCACGAGCACACCGGCGCCGACACCGGCACCCAGCGCCACACAAATAAAAACATTGGTCAGCGCTGCACAGGCACCAACAGCTGCAAGTGCGGAGGATCCCACAAACTGACCAACGATGATGGAGTCAGCCATATTGTATATTTGCTGAAAAAAGCTGCCGAGAATCATCGGCATTGCAAAAACCGTCAGTGCCTTAAGAGGCGCATCTGTAATTAAATACTCATCTTTTGACAATATCATATTCCTCCACAGGTTTCATGATTTCACTTATTCTTCCCCGCATCAGATTTTATCTTATACATTCGAAATGTAAGTTGTGAATTACGTTATGAAATAATTATATGTGGTTATAACCAATAAGTCAAGCTGTCGTTTACTTTTAGCAACATAAGTGATATGATATTTAGGAAAAATAACTATTTGACGGATATCATTTTACAGGAGGAACACTTATGTATCTGGACGTTTTAGATAAACTGGATCAGAAGATTATCCAGCTGCTTATAGAAAATGCGCGTATCTCTTACTCTGATATCGGTAAAGAAACCGGTATTTCCAGAGTTGCAGTAAAAGCCCGGATTCAGGCTCTGGAGAAAAGAGGTGTGATTGAAGAATATACAACTATAATAAACCCTCAAAAAATCAGCGGTGCTGTATCATGCTATTTTGAAATTGAAACAAAACCAGACCATTTGTCACAGGTAACAGATATATTACATAAAAATGATACCGTTACACAGATTTACCGTGTCACAGGAAGAGACAAACTGCATGTACATGCAGTTGCTTCATCAAGTGATGAAATGGAACACTTCCTGCACACGGTCATTGATAGACTGCCTGGCGTTATCAGCTGCAGCTGCAATACAATCTTATCACGTATTAAAGACATTAAAGGATTACGGCTATAGAAATCACAGATTGTAATAGCGAAGTATTCCAGATTTCATCTTAAATATGATTTCTTTTAAGCTAATCCCGGAAAAGCAATCAGTAATAACGTTGCAACTACTGAACCTACAATCGGGAAGAATACGGATGCAAGGAACATCGGCAAATATCCTTCTTTGTGCTTGATATTACAAAGGCTCAATGCAACAACAATCATACCATTCCATGGTAATGTTTCAAATGTGATGCATGCGGTCGAGCAGATACGATGTACTGCTGCCGGATCTGCCACAAGACCAAGTACTCCCGGCTGTGAAATCAGACTTGCTGCAAAAATCGGAATGATAATACTCAATCCAGCTGGCGGAGAACTTGTCAGTGCAACCAGAATAAATACGGAAATAAGTACAATCAGATACGGATGAATCGGAAGTCCCATCAATCCATCTGCCAGATTGGTAAAAGCAGGTGTCACTGCAACTACTGCAGCCAGACCACCAATAACGCTGATTTCAATCAGAGCCTTTGTAGAAGACACTGCGCCCTGTCCCAGTACAGATACAATCTGTGCGCCAAGACTTGTTCCCTGCTGCGGCTCAATATTTTTTCCCATAAGGATAATACAAAGTACAATTCCTCCGGATAATGCGTATGCAATATTTGCACCTGCAATCGTATACAATACAAAAACTAAGATTAACGGAAGTAATGCCACAATAAAGTTTGGAAGTTTTTTGTTTCCTTCAAAATCCGGTGCAGCTTCCATATTTCCATAATCAAATGTCTCTCCGCGACGTACTGCACGGATAATCATTGTGGAAATCATAAACCATGCACCAACTTCTACGATAATAAATGCTACGATTCCAGGTACTGCTCCTGCTGTAGAAGGCGTACCTAAAATTGCAGACGGCAATACATTGTGAACTGTCGGAGAACCCGGACATGCACCTACGCCGGTTGCACAAAGTAACATTCCCGGAATATATTTTCTCGGAAGGTTCAATCGACGGAACATTGTTACAATAATTGGAAATGTCGTGAACATTACGATAAAACTGTCGATTCCGCCAAACTGAAACAGGCAGGATACTGCAATCAGCACCGCACAAGCCACCCGTATTTTCTTTTCTCCTGCCGCTTTATCTACGAATGCTTTGATAAATGTATTTGCAATGGAAACAGCTGCTCCTGTTTCTGTGTATAATTTTCCTAAAATCGTTCCCAGCAGAATTAGCATAAAAAGTGCTGTGATAATGTTGCATACTCCTGCCACATATGTATTTGTAATAGATTCTGTCAGATTCAGGCCGTTAAATAATGCTACTACTACAACAGAAAAGATGGATACAATAATCGTAGACCAGTTTTTCATTGTTAAAAACAGCAGCAAGACAAACGCCAGAATAATACCAATAATACCTATTGCCATAACATTTTCTCCCTTGTTTTTTATTAGCATTGAGTAATGCGTTATCAATATATCGATAACCACATTACTCAATTTTTATTGTGTCTCAGGTATATCAGAAGTGCTGGTTATTTCAGCCTTCGACAAATATTTACTGGATTCCTAACTTCTCCAGAATTGGTTTTGAATTATCTTCTTTATATTTCCACTTATAATCCCCAATTTTTTCAACGGTCAGATCATAGTATACGTTCTGTGTTGGATCCGGATGATCTTTCCATACATCGTACAGTTTTGGTAAAAATTTCGGCCACCAGGATAACTCATACTCACCATGTTCAAAGGTGTTCATGTCACCTTTTTTGTGCGGGAACTCATCCGGACGGATAATCTTTTTGCCCTGCTCCAGTGTCTCTGTAGCACATACCATACGATGTACACAGCCACCTTCCACATCTTCCCACATATGGGCAAGAATCATCCATGTATGACCATTCTCATCCATCTGACCTTCCAGAATACAGTGTTCCAAGCACTGATCAAATGGAAAAATATCCATGTCATAACGATTGTACAGAAGCATTCCAAATCCATCACCGGCAGCCACTTCCAGATCAAGAATCTGATCCTCTGACATATTCTCAAGACTTGTGTGTTTTGAATTAGTAAAACCATACTGCCATGGCTCGCGGATCCACTGGAATCTTTTATGAGAACCTGGTGCCCAGAGAAAATATCCTTTTTCCATATTGGACCAGAACCAGTCAATCATCTTGGAATTTACTCCCGGAAGGAAATGCTCTCCCTCAATACAGATTACCCAGTCCTTATAATCCGGATTCATATTAATCTCAGGATAACCAGTCGGGCGCTCCAGTCTCTCCCACTTCGGATACGGTACCTTAAACTGACCAAAAGGTCTGCTTGACTGTCCACCAGTTGCTACATACTTATCAAATTCCATGATTATGTCCTCCTTTAACATTTCTTTTTCTATTGTTTTATGGATTTATAGCATCCTCATATGTAGCAAAAGGTGTGCCAGTTTTTTATCTTCTTATTTTGGTTTTAAATGCAAAAAAACTGTATTTTTTACTCTAAAATGCTTTCCTTTTCTTAGTTTTTTCTTATTGCGGTGTATTTTTCACCAACAAATCTCCTGTCTTTTATGCTTTTTGGTGCAAATAGTCACCACTTTTTTATACATCCCAGTATTTTTCTTGTATTTTTATTTTCTGTGGTGTAAAATTACACCATAAGGGAGGCTTTTCATGGAACAAACATCAAATTTCAAAAAAATAGAAAAATCTTTGCAGGATTTTCTGCAAGTACAACCAACTTTATCAAAAAATCCGGTCTTTCATCAGCTACAGGAAGCAATTCACCAGCTTTATCTCTTTCAGTTGGAAACAATCGGAGATCAGATCAGTATCGGACTTTTCATCTGCGATATTAATGGAACAATTCTTTACATTAATAGAGAAAATGAGAAATTAGTTGGGTTAAAACGAAATCTTGTAATTGGAAAAAATTATAAAGAAATCCTCACGGATCATCAGATCGGCAATGTCATCATTGAATATGTTCTGGAACACCAGATTCCTTATTCTTCTATTGCCTACTCCCCTCTCACAGGGATACAGTTATTAGAAACAGGTTCTCCACTTTTTGACGACAATCAAAATCTGGTTGGTGTCATCGTACTAGATCAGGATATCAGTGAAACTACAGCACTTGCTGAAAGTCTGCGAGATTCTGAATCACAGATTGCCCATTACCAGAAAATGGTAAACCAGGACTCTCTCGTTATCGAACAGTTAAATCAGCAAAATATTATTCCTCAGAAAAATTTTTCCGACTGGGCAGACGTGCATGGCCCTGCCATTACTGAAGCATATGCAATGGCTTTTCAGGCAGCCCAGACTGATGTTACTACACTTTTGACAGGTGAAACTGGAACTGGAAAAGAAGTGTTTGCAAATTATATTTTTGAACATAGTGTCCGCAATAAAAAATCATTTATTAAAGTAAACTGTGCCGCCATTCCGGAACACCTTCTGGAAAGTGAACTTTTCGGTTATGTGAAAGGTGCTTTCACAGGCGCCAATACCAGTGGAAAAATCGGTATGTTTGAACTGGCCAATCATGGTACTCTATTTTTGGACGAAATAGGCGAATTGCCTCTGGACTTTCAAGCTAAATTACTGCGTGCTCTGCAACAAAAAGAAATTACACGTATCGGAGACACCAAATCCGTCAAGCTTGATATCCGCATTATTGCCGCTACCAATCGTAACTTAAGCGAAATGGTTCAAAACGGAACATTTCGAAGTGATTTATATTATCGCTTATATATTTTCCCCATTTCAATTCCGGCTCTGCGAGAACGTGTAGAGGATATCCCCGTACTAATTCAGCATTTTCTGTCTATTTTCAACCGAAAATACAGCAAAAATATCATTCTTGCTCAAGATGCGATTGATGCTCTCTGCCACTATCAATGGCCCGGCAACATCCGAGAGCTGGAAAACCTGCTTGAACGCTGGGTTGTCATTTATGAACCATATACAACAATCCGCTGGGATATGGTCATCGGCTATTTCCCCGAATTTTCAGAAGAAGCACAGCACTCTGCTTTTGAAGGTCACACACTAAAAGAACTTGTTGCTGCATATGAAAAAGAAATCCTTGAATGGGGCTATCAGAAATATGGATCTACCAGAGCAATGGCAAAAGCACTGGGAGTTGATCATTCTACCATTGTGCGAAAAACACAGGTCTTCGGTTGTAAACCCGAAAAATAACAGTCCCGATTGTAGGGACCACTTTTTCAATCCATGTAAACCAGTACAAATTTTCAGCAAGCTTGCGTGTTTCTTGACTGATCATAAAAAATGGCTGACAGCACTTTTGCTATCAACCATTTTTTATTGGAATGCCGATTTGAAAAAATCCTGTTTTTTTAGCATCATTGGAACATAAGTTTTCAATACTTCAAAATATTTATTTGTATTATATTATACATTTTTAATTAAAGCTGTCTATTATAAATATTTCATCATTGTTGGCACAAGAATGTTCATATCAACAGGCTTAGCAATATGAGCATTCATTCCAATAGAAAGAGCCTTTTGTGTATCTTCTGCAAAGGCATTGGCAGTCATCGCAATAATTGGGATCCTGGCTTTTTTCGTATCCTTCATCTTTCGAATGGTCAGTGTAGCATCATATCCATTCATAACCGGCATCTGAATATCCATAAGGATCAGCTTGTAATAATCAGCATCAGCTTTTTCAATCATGTCAATGCATACAACACCATCATTTGCAGTCTCAACAATACATCCTTCTTCCGTCAATAGTTCTTTTGCAATTTCTGTGTTGATCTCATTATCTTCGACTAATAAGATCCGAACACCATTCAAACAATTTTTATTGATCAAATTACAATTTTTCCTCACCATAGAGTCTTCTTTTGACGCTTTCCTGCAAGGAATAGTCACTGTAAATGTGGAACCTTTACCTTGACTGCTTTTCACTTCTATTGTGCCATCCATGAGTTCTACAAGTTTTTTTGTAATGCCCATTCCGATGCCACTGCCCTCAATATGACTGGATGTAGTGTTGCGTTCTCTTTCAAAAGTTTCAAAAATACGCTTTTGGAATTCTTCAGACATACCAATTCCATTATCGGTAATGGTAATGATCATATTGCACCAGTCTTCTTTTTCACAGGATTTCTGTACAACATTACAGGATATCCTGCCTCCTGTATTTGTATACTTTATTGCATTGCTTATAATATTAAGACAGACTTCTGACAGGTGCGGTGCATCCATATATACATACGGATACAAGATTTGTTCTGTCAGAAAGAGAGTCTGATTTTTACTTTCTGCCTGTTGTTGGGACATAATAACACAATTTTCAAAGCATTCATGGACATTCGAAACAGTGTATTCCATTTCGACCTTATTATTTTCAATTCTTGCAAGATCTAAAACATTACCAAGCATCGACAAAAGTTCTTTTCCACATATTTGAATTTTTTCAAGATATTTGCCAAGTTTATCTGTTTCTTTCAAATGTAGGGACGCCAGCTCTGCATAACCAATAATTGCATTCATAGGAGTTCTGATATCGTGAGACATATTATACAGAAATGACGATTTTGCTTTATTTGCACATTCTGCTTTTAATTTTGCTTCCCGTAACTCTTCCTCTTGTCTTAATTCCCGCATTTTTTCATCTGTCACATCTCGATTCGCAAACAGCACGGATGTAACATTTCCATTTTTATCATAACTCTGCGGAATAATCATGGAAAGAAACCATGATCCATTCTTCTTTTTGAATTCGGAAGACATAGATTCTTTATTATGAAGACGTGCCGCCATGGTTTGTATATCAAAAAAATCCATATACTTCTGTACAAACGGTTCTGCTATAATACTCTCGATAATCTCGAACTGCGGATTCCAATCTGCACTATTATCTTTGATATCCATATTCATCTTCCTGGATCTTTTGACAAGTTCGATCTTCTTTGTTTTTAAATTCAGTCTTGAGATATGATAATAAGCTGTGCCTAATGCATGAAAAGCCTGCCGGGTTTTTTCCACCTGCTTTCCCAATGTAACAGGGAACTCTTCACCGTCCATCTGTTCCAAATCTGGTGTTGACTGATGCAGATGCTGAACTAGCCATTTCCCATTCGTCCACCTATAGATAATCGTAAATCTTGTCTCCATTTTAAAACAAATTGAACCATCCTTAAACAGACCAATAAAATCTACTGTTCCGTGTGCAAGAACATGGTCATCATCAAGCCGTTCTTCTTCCTGATGTAAATTTTGTATTTCAATTCTGATTTTGCCTCTTTGTTTTACATCAAATTCAAATGATTCTAAAAACTCATGTAGATTCGTGAATAACTCATGTTTCCCAGTTCCAATCAGACTAATATTTTCATCAAAATAATTTTCTATACCTAAATCATTTACTGATTCAGCGTTAATATATATTTCGAAAAGTTGCTCTGTGAGTTTTTTGAAATCATCCATACGGTTCCCTCATCCTAAAAAAGTCTTAAATGACTTTAAGTTTTCTGTTTTATTCTAAAGTTTATCCACTTTTCATTCTTTTACTTTATCATATCACAGCGGCATATTGTTCCACAATCATTTTTTCAAGATATATGTCCATGATACTTTTCACAAAGAAGAAAACCTGCAATTCCGGAAATACCTTTGTCTCCAATACCGTTATTTTGCTCATATACTTCTTCTTTCTTTACAGAACTCTCATCCACAAGCCTGTTTGCTGTGATATTGCTTCTTCTGATAAGCAGGTTTCTCATTATTGAGCTTGTTGTTAATTGATAATTCAAGTATAATAAACGCTATACGAGAAATACACGTCTTGCATGAGGACTTAAATATTGATAATCCGATAATCCTCATGTTTGGCGATATACGGGGAGGAAATTCTCATGGGTAAACAATCCACCAGGGAAAACAAAACAATTTACCAGCTTTGCCGAGA
>CAKRKO010000009.1 GCA_934358495.1 uncultured Eubacterium sp.
AAATCGCTAATGGTTTTGCACCTCCATAAAAAAAGTGGATAGGCAGACTATCCACAATCAAATCAAATGTATTTGAAATAATAACCAACGGTCGCTCATTTGCGCCGAGGTGAGAGTGGATACTCTACTTTGTCTTCAACAACTCTGATACTATACCATACTTTTTTTTCATCGTCAACCGGTTTTTCAATATTTTTTGGTTTCCCTATTCCTTGCTTATTCCTTCTTGCATAGATTCTACTTTTTTATTATACTACTTTTGAAATAATTTTCCACCTATATCTTAGGATATTTTGAAAAAGAATTCAATACCTGCAAAAATTTTTCTTAACAATATTATATGTGTCATACTTATAGTTTTTTATATATTATATAAGGAAGGATATGTTTCCTATGAATAAAACAATTGATTTACATGTACACTCTACTGCTTCCGACGGCACCTTTACCCCGACAGAACTCGTTGCGGAAGCAAAAAGATGTGGTCTCTCCGCCTATGCTTTGACCGACCACGATACCGTTGACGGTGTTTCTGAAGCACTCGCTGCCGGAAAATCCTCCGGTCTGGAAGTCGTTCCGGGTGTAGAACTCTCCACAGAATATCATGGAACGGAAATCCATGTAGTTGGACTATTTATTGATCCTGCAAATAGCAAACTTCAGGCAGAACTGGCAAAATTCCGTGATAACCGCGACAATCGTAATCTGAAAATGGTCGAAAAACTCCAGGAAGAAGGTTTTCAGATCACTGCCGAAGACTTGTATCGTCTGAATCCGGATACTGTAGTCGCACGTCCACACATTGCCAGATATCTGGTGGACTCCGGACAGGTAAAAGATCTGAAAACTGTTTTTGATAAATACATCGGAGACGGATGCAAATGCTATGTGGACCGCTATAAAATCACTCCGATGCAGGCAGTTGCTCTGATCCATCAGGCGGGCGGGCTTGCGATTCTTGCACACCCATGTCTCTATAAAATGAATCGTGCAGAGCTGACTGCCATGATTGAAGAACTCGTATCGGCAGGTTTGAACGGCATTGAAGTGGTGTATTCCTGTAATCAGGGCTCTGATGAAAAAGATTTCCGGGAGATGGCAGAAAAATATCATCTGCTGCTCTCCGGCGGTTCTGATTTCCATGGTGCAAATAAACCGTATATTCATCTTGGCACAGGAAAGGGAAATATGGCTGTGCCTTATGAATTTCTGGAAGCCATGAAAAATGTTTTTTCGAATTAAATCTTTCATGTAGTGAAAGCACCAAATTTATTTTTTTCTTTCCGGCTAACAATCGTCTGGTAAGGAAAAATTCAAGTCGAACGCACGTGAGACTTGGTGCGTGATTCCGATCAGCGAAAGCTGACATATTCTTCTGAGAATCACTGCGCATCTACACTTTGTTTCGGTCGGCGCAAAACCATTGTCTCCCAGACAATGTGCGCCCTCGCGGAACATTTACACTGTGATATATCTCTCTGTTTTTTTATATTCTTCAGTTAGGCAGCTACGCCAACAATTTCTTACTGTCCATCATAAATCGTTGCACTGTATCCCGGTTTCTTTTTACTCTGATACATTGCTTTATCAGCATTTCTATATAATTGATCGAAGGATACATTTTCTGAACCATCGTAAAAGCATGCTCCCAGACTTATTTCTACGCGTTTTCCATGCATTTCTTCGATAGAAACCTCCCCGACGTTTTCAAAAAGTCTCTCAAAAAATTTTTCTGCCGACATTTGTTCTAACAGACCTGGTATAAATATGGCAAACTCATCGCCACCCAGACGCAAAAGCACATCGTTTTTCCTACAGGATTTCTGTAGGCTTTCTGCAATGGCAATAATTACCTTATCTCCTACAGAATGACCATATGTATCATTTACCACCTTGAATTTATCGCAATCAAGCAGACAAAGCAAACCCGACGTTTTTTCCTGTAAAAGTTCATTGATTCTTCGTTCTCCGCTTCCATAGTTACACAATCCTGTCATCAGATCGGTTTGCGCCAGATAGAGCAGGTGGTTCTCACGTTTTTTTTCTTCATCAATTGACTCAATACAGTAAAGCACATGTAAAAGTCTGCCCTCTTCATTGTAATCTACCGGAATAAATCTGCTACGGCACCAGCCTCTTCTTTTGTCTGCAAATTCATGTACGATGCTGGTTTTTCCATGGAGTCGTTCTTCCACCGTGCGAAGATCTATAAAATCCCATGATTCCTCCAATCGGGTTTCCATACACATTTTATCTACAACGCTTCTGATATGTCCACAAAAATCATCCAGGACCGTGTATTCGCCTATTTTTCTGGTATCTTTATCCGGATATCCATTAAAATGGTCTGTCGACTTTACAATATAATATTTTCCCGTCTGTACATTAATATAATACATAAATTCATAAATTTTTGAAAGGGATGAGTAACTGCTCAATTTTGCCAGTTTATTCGAATTCCTAAATGAATTACGCACTTTTAAAAATGAAATAAGGAGCGTCCCGATCATATTCAGGAAAGTAGTAAGTGCCCTGTAATCACTTATCGGTGGATTATCCACGCCAAAAAATCCCCTGATCTCATCCTTATAATATAAAGGACATACCACTACATTTTTTACATTTTGCGCTCTTAGCATGTCATAGGATACACGATGTTCTTCTTTGATATCTTCCACATCAGTAATAATGATACTCTCCCCTCTGGAAAATGTTTCATACCACCAATCGATGATATCCATATCCACATTTTGCAGTTCATTAATTTCAGGAATAACTCCATCTGCACACCATTCATATGTATTGTCCGTAACATGTCTTTCCTCAGAATCCTCAAAAATATAGATTCTGTCAGAACCGATATGTTTTCCAAAAAAGCCGATAAATTCATTAATCTGATCATTCGGTGTATCATAATTCAGAGCTGATCGAAGTGCTTCATTTATGACCATCTCGTACCTTTTTATTGTCTCCATCTATATTTTCCTTTGTATATTTTTCTTTATATGTAGTTAGTATAAAATCCTTAAACTAAGGATAATCGTAAACATCTTTTTATGCAAGTAAAAAAGGTCTTGAAAATCTAATAATTCAAATCTCCAAGTGTCTTTGTAATGCCAAATCCTTCTTAAATCACCAAAAAATCGAAGAACCCTTCCACAATAACGATCAAAACGGAAGAATTCTTCGATTTCGTATTAATTTCTAAATAATATTAATTTATCTCAATATCCATTTTTCAGAAAAACTTCTCAATAACTTCTGCCACGCCGTCTTCGTTATTATCATACTCTGTAATATAATCTGCGGCATCTTTTACAATCTGCACCGCATTTTTCATTGCCACACCCACACCGGCATTACGAATCATACTGATATCATTCTCCTCATCTCCAATAGCAACTGCATTTTCAATCGGCACTCCAAGGAAATCACACAGAAATTTTACGCCATATCCTTTATTTGCTCCCAGTGGACAATACTCCAGATATTCTTTGCAGGAGAAAAAGCTGCTGCATTTTCCTTTCTCCCACTCTGCATGCGCCTGCTGAAATGCTTCCAACCGTTCTTTATGCTCCAGATCGATCAGAAGCATTTTCGGCGGTTCTTCATACAGCATACTGTTCAGATTTCCGGTGATCCTGCATGGCATTCCGGTCTTTTTCACGTAAAAGTTAAGTTCTTTATCGCGCTCTCTTGCAAGCACCTGTGTCTCAGAATAGGTCTGAATATGTATACCGGCTTCTGTCGCCTCCCGCAACAGATATTCGGCATATTCAATTGGCAGACGCTTGTTGCTTAAGATACAGTCTGCTGAAAAATCGTAGATGGTTCCTCCATTGTATGCCACCAGATAGCACCCTGGCCGCGTTAATCCAAGTTCTTTTGCAATTCTCCGACCACTGCTGACAGCTCGTCCGGTCGCAAGGGCGATATAATGTCCCTGATTCACTGCATTCCGTAGTGCTTCCCGATTTTTATCTGAAATCGTTTTATCATCCCTCATTAAAGTTCCGTCAAAATCAATAAAGAATATCTTTTTTTCCATACAACTGGCCTCCTACGATCTCTCCCTGTTTTTCCTTATCAGTATAATTGTATCATAGTTTCCATTTTGTTACTATCTATAATTTCCCAAAACCTTAAAATTCCGGGCTTCATCCCGCAGACCAAGCACTGCATTTTTGATCGCACTGTCATTCAGATTGCCGCTCAGATCCATGAAAAATCGATAATCCAACGGATTTTTAGAAATAACAATTGACTCAATCCGGTTCATATTCAGGTTATTATAAGTCAGATGAGACATCAGATGATATAATGAACCGCAGGCATCCGGCGCCTCAAAGCAAATGCTGATCTTGTCCGCACCGCTCAAAGTCACGCGGTCTTTGGAGATCAGCAGATAACGGTCCTTCGGCTGCGGGCTTGTCTCATATTCTTCCAGAATGTAAAAACCATACTCTGCCACCATATTGTAATTGGCAGATACATAACCGGATGTCGGATCCTGCATTGGAAGAAAAGCGAAATTAACTTCTTCCCGCTGTAAGACTTCGCAGGCTTCCCGCCAATCCGCGCATTTCTGCAAACCACACTCTTCCGGGAAATAACTTTTTGCCGCTTCTTCGGAAGTTGGAATAAAAGCTGCTGCCGCATGGGTAAAATCAAGTTCTTTTACTTCCACGAACCCGGTCGGTGCAAATTTTCCATGCTCTGTCAGAAGCTGATACTGCCGTTTTCTGCTGACGGACATGATATGTTCAAATAACTCTCTGACACCATGGCTATTAAAATCAGAATGTGCCAGACTTGCCACAGAATCTAATTTTGACACCTCACGCGCTTTGTCAAACACTGCCTTCCCGGTTGAAATTTTGTATTCTGCCACCTGGGTGGTCAGTACCATACGGTTTTCAAATAATTCCACAATCTGACGATCAATGCCGTCAATCTCCTTTCGAATATCCAGTAAATCTTTCATCTGCCTTACTCCTTACGTTCACCAATTTTATGTAAAGCGGACATTTGCAATCCGCTTTCTCATGAATAATACCCTTACAGATCAAACAATGACAACTGATTGGATTCCGGAAGATCTGATAAGATTCCCAGATCCACCATCAGATCGATCACCGTCTTGCTGACTTTTGTACGCTGCCGGAAATCATCCCTTGAGAGGAATTTTCCGTCTTTTGCTGCCTCTACCACTGCATCTGCTGCTTTGTCCCCCAGACCGTCAATGGTACTGATGGAAGGCATCAGCTTATTATCAATAATCTGAAAATGATGTGCTTTTGCTTTATAAAGATCGATCGGTAAAAATTCAAATCCGCGGGCATACATCTCCTGTACGATACGCATATCTTTGTAAGTGTCCTGCTCCTTTTTGGACAGGGTATCTTTTCGCCGTTCATAATCATGCATGAAATATTCCAGACGTTCTTTTCCCTGACACATTAGCTCATAGTTAAAAGATGTGGCACGAATACTAAAAAATGCTGCATAATAAGCCAACGGATAAAATACCTTACACCATGCGATTCTCCACGCCATCATAACATATGCCGCCGCATGGGCTTTTGGGAACATGTACTTGATTTTTTCACAGGACCATACATACCAGTCCGGCACACCGTGATCCAGCATATCCTGCTTATATTCCGGCCATTCTTTACATTTTCCATTGGCAACGGCACCTTTTCGTACACGTTCCATAATGGTAAATGCTTCCTCACTGTCCAGCCCTTTACCGATCAGATACGTCATGATATCGTCACGAGTACAGATTGCCGTGGAAATCGTTGCTTTTCCTTCCTGAATCAAGGTCTGGGCGTTTCCAAGCCATACGTCTGTTCCATGGGACAGACCTGCGATTCTGACCAGATCCGAAAATGCCTGTGGTTTGGTATCAATCAACATCTGCATAGCAAAATCGGTACCAAATTCCGGGATTCCAAGAGCTCCCAGCTTACAGCCGCCGATATCTTCCGGCTCGATGCCAAGAGCTGAGGTATTCTGGAATAAGGACATGACTTCCGGGCTGTCCAGTGGAATCGTCTGCGGATCCACACCGGTCAGGTCCTGAAGCATACGGATCATGGTCGGATCATCATGTCCGAGAATATCAAGTTTTAACAGGTTGTGGTCAATGGAATGGTAATCAAAATGCGTCGTGATGATGTCCGTTGTCATATCGTTGGCCGGATGCTGCACCGGCGTAAAAGAATAAATATTTTCGCCCAACGGAAGTACGATGATTCCACCCGGATGCTGACCGGTGGTACGTCGCACACCGACGCATCCCTGCACGATTCGGTCTATCTCACAATTTCGTTTATGAGCACCACGTTCCTCGTAATAATTTTTTACATATCCAAAAGCCGTCTTATCCGCCAGAGTACCAATGGTTCCCGCACGGAACGTCTGACCGTCACCGAAAATAACCTCGGTGTATTTATGCGCTTTACTCTGGTAATCACCGGAGAAGTTCAGATCGATATCAGGCTCTTTATTTCCCTTAAATCCAAGGAACGTCTCAAACGGAATATCAAAACCTTCCTTAATCAGCTTCTGTCCACAGTGTGGGCAGTTACGGTCCGGCATATCACAACCGGCTTTTCCAGCGTAACTTTTTACCAGATCCGAATCAAAATCCACATAATGACAGTTATTACAAATATAATGCGGACTTAGCGGATTTACCTCCGTGATACCTGCCATGGTTGCTACAAAAGAAGATCCTACGGAACCACGGGAACCTACCAGATAACCGTCCTCATTGGATTTCCATACCAGTTTCTGTGCAATGATGTACATAACGGCGAATCCATTGGAAATAATAGAATTCAGCTCGCGCTCCAGCCGCTCAACAACCACCGGCGGCAGTTCTTCACCGTAAATCTCATGGGCTCTCGTATAACAGATCTCACGCAGCATACCATCGGAATTTTCAATGACAGGCGGACACTTGTCCGGTCTGACCGGTGAGATTTTCTCACACATATTTGCAATTTTATTCGTATTTTCAATGACAACTTCTTCTGCCTTCTCACTGCCAAGATATTCAAATTCCTTCAGCATTTCCTCTGTGGTACGCAAAAAAAGTGGAGCCTGATCGTCTGCATCCTTGAATCCCTTGCCTGCCATAATGATCCGGCGGTATACTTCATCCTCCGGATCCAGGAAATGCACATCACAGGTTGCCACAACCAGCTTGTTAAACTGTTCGCCAAGTTCAACGATCTGACGGTTGATATCTTTCAGATCTTCTTCTGATTCCACCGGTTCCTTGTCAGTGCGCAGCATAAACGCATTGTTTCCCAGTGGCTGAATCTCCAGATAATCATAAAACTGTACGATTCGCGCGACTTCTTCCTGGGAACTTCCACGTAATAAAGTACGGTATAACTCTCCTGCCTCACAGGCGGAACCAAGCAGAATCCCTTCCCGGTATTTCATAAATTCACTTTTTGGAATCTTCGGACGCCGCTGATAATACTTAATATGAGAATCCGAAACCAGACGATACAAATTTACACGACCGATATCATTCTGTGCCAGCATGATTGCATGATAACTTGGCATTTTTCGAATGGTTTCTTCGGTATAACTCTCCATCTGGTCTAAGTCTTCCATGGTTTCCACGCCACGATCCCGTAACATCTCCACCAGTTTGACAAAAATTTCTGCTGTACACGCCGCATCATCTACCGCACGATGGTGGTGTGCCAGTGATATGTTCAGTGCTTTCGCCACCGTATCCAGTTTGAATCGGTTCAGTGACGGAAGCAGGACACGGGATAATGCTACGGTATCCAGTACAGTCTTTTCACACTCCAATCCCTGTGTGCTGCAATTATGCTTGATAAAACTCATATCAAAGTCTGCATTATGTGCAACCATAACCGCATCCCGGCAAAATTCCATAAACTTTGATAAAATTTCGTCAATAGTTGGCGCATCCAGCACCATATCGTCGTTGATACTGGTCAGTTGCTCGATTTCAAATGGAATCGGCACTTTCGGATTGACAAAAGTGGAAAAACGTTCTGTAATGGAACCGTTTACGACTTTTACCGCACCAATCTCAATAATCTGATTTTTGGATGGACTGAATCCGGTAGTCTCCAGGTCAAACACCACGAACGTATCCGCAAAAGACTGTCCCATCGGATGTTCTACCAATCCTTTCAAATCGTCTACCAGATACGCTTCCATACCGTAAATAATCTTGAAATCATCATCTTTGCCAATGGCATGGTTTGCATCCGGAAATGCCTGTACATCTCCGTGATCTGTAATGGCAATGGCTTTGTGTCCCCATTTCATGGCACGTTTGATGATGTCTTTGACATCGGAAACACCATCCATATCACTCATTTTTGTATGGCAATGCAATTCCACTCGTTTCACCGGGCTGGTATCCATACGGGTGGATACAAAAGATGGAATTTTTTTAATGCCGATGACCGAACCGATGGTCAGTTCACTGTCAAACCGGTCAATGGTTGTTACACCTTTGATCTTCAAAAATGCCCCTTTCGCAACGCCACCGTCTTTAATTTCATTCAGATACTCATTTTTGCAGAACATTTTCACCATGATCGTATCAGTAAAGTCTGTAATGGAAAACATCAGAATCGTTTTTTCACCACGGATTGGGCGCTCATCCATAGACAGAATCTGTCCACGAATAACAACTTCTCCCATCTCTCCCATGATCTGTTCGATACGGATTGCTTCTTCCTCAAAGTCACGACCATAGATCACATCCGGATTATCGGATTTTTTATAAGAACCACGATCCCGGAAATCCCGTTTTCCACCAAAGTTTTTTTTGAAACCACCGCGGTCTTCCTGCTTTGCAGGTTTTTTCTCTTCCGTTGCAGGGGATTCCTTTTTGGCAGTTGCTGCTTTTTCGATCTTCTTTTCTTCTGTTTTTTTTGCAGGTTTTGTTGCAGGATCACCAGTCTCCCAGGGTACCTCCGCTGCACCCGCTTCACTATTTTCCATATATTCGCCTTCCGGATGACGCTTTGCACCAAAACTGGAAAGACGGATGACATTTTCCACCTCATTCTGCATCTTAATATCTGCATTTTTCCGATATTTGGATGCCTCTTTTTCATGAAACTCCATCTCAATCTGAATAGACAGATTGCAGCGCTCATTGAAAATTTTCTCCAGAATGTGATAAATTTCCTCTTCCTTCTGATGTGCCAGAACCGTATCTTCCAGACTGACACGCAGTACCTTTTCATCCACCACGTCTATTTTTGCATGACGCAGCAGATTGTACTCCAGCAGACTGTAACGATGAAATTCCGTCAAAATACTGTTCCAGTACACATCCAGCAGATTTTTTAATGTATACTGCTCGGACAACTGGAATTTTTCAATGATTTTTATATTCATCGTATGATGCGGAAACAGCTGCCGTTTCAGCTCATTTTCCAGAAAATATACTTTTTCTTTTGGCAAAAGTCTGCCGCATCCCAGATAAATGCGCAGGGAGTTTCTCTGTCTCGTTGTGGAAACCTTCGAAACCGTAGCATTATCCAACATGCCCTGCAGATCTGTATCCAGTTTTAATTGTGGAAATACCTCAAAAAAGCTTTTTGCCATTTATCTATTCACTCCAGTTAATGAGTTCCTGACGCAATGCCTCTAATAACTCTGCCTCCGGAACTTTCTTTATCACTTCGCCACGACGGATGATCAGCCCTTCCTGTCTGCCGCCGCAGATACCAAGATCCGCTTCTTTTGCTTCTCCCGGTCCGTTTACCACGCAGCCCATAACGGCTACTTTTATATCCAGTGGGAACTCAGCCACCATATTTTCTACTTTATTTGCCAGACTGATCAGATCAATGCTGGTGCGTCCGCAAGTCGGACATGAAACAATCTCAATACCGCCTTTGCGCAGTCCCAGCGTTTTCAGGATCAGTTTCGCAGATTTGATTTCTTCCACCGGATCCCCGGTTAGAGAAACACGGATTGTATCACCGATTCCCTGATTCAGGATCAGTGCCAGACCGATAGAAGATTTGATGTTTCCGCTAATGATGGTTCCGGACTCTGTGATGCCCACATGTAGCGGATAATCAGTCTTTTTGGAAATCAACTCATGCGCTTTGACACACATCATGACATCGGAAGATTTAATACTGATCACCAGATTATCATAACCGAAATCCTCGATCATTTTCACCTTATCCAGAGCACTCTCCACGATTCCTTCTGCGGTAACACCATGGTATTTCTCCACGAGTTCTTTTTCCAGAGAACCACTGTTTACACCGACACGGATTGGAATATTCCGCTCTCTGGCACAGTCAACCACTGCTTTCACACGCTCTGCAGAACCGATATTGCCCGGATTGATACGGATCTTATCTGCACCGTTTTCCATCGCCGCAATGGCAAGTCTATAATCAAAATGTATGTCAGCCACAAGTGGAATATGAATCTGTTTTTTGATCTCTGCAAGCGCCTTTGCCGCTTCCATATCAGGAACCGTGCAGCGGATGATCTGACATCCTGCGCGCTCCAGCTGCAGGATCTGAGCAACCGTTGCCTCCACATCCTGTGTCTTTGTATTTGTCATGGATTGAATCGCGATGGGATGATTACCACCAATGACCACATTGCCGATTCGTACCTCTTTTGTACATCTTCTCTCTGCCATTTTCTTCTCCTTTTAAAATAAACGGATATTCCCGATCCTTTTGTACTACTTACCAATCACTAAATAGCTGTTGTTTCACAATTTATCAAAAGAAACATTACTTTCTCTACTTCATCTAAGTAACTTCCATAAGAATATTCTTAATTTTTCTACGGTATCAGCTTTCGGATATCGTTAAACATAATCAGAATCATCAGTCCAAACAGGCACAGTAATCCGATAAAATGCACCATACCTTCTTTATCTTCACTGACTCTTTTTCCACGGATCGCCTCGATCACCAGAAATACCAGACGACCGCCGTCCAATGCCGGAATCGGAAGCAGGTTCATCACGCCAAGGTTTGCTGACAGCAGCAACGCCAGATTCAGCAAATTCATCCAGACGTAAAACGTACCGTCTGATTTGCTCATATCGTAAGTGTCCCCGATAGTTTTTACAATTCCAACCGGTCCGGATAGATCATTGACACTGACCTGACGGGTCAGAAGCATTTTCAGACTGCCTATCGTATACTGGATCCAATATTTCACTTCATACACACTGTACTGTAGTGTCTTGATCGGTCCCACTTTCGTATATTCACCGGAACCATAAATTCCGTAACGGTAGCGTCCCTGTTCTTCATCATAAGTCGGCTGCACCTCTACCGTATTTTGCTCGCCATTTCTCTCGTAGGTAACTTCTACCGTCTCGCCTTCATGAAACAGCGTGTACATACTGATTTCCTTAAAAAAATGAATATGTTTGTGATTCATTTTGATGATTTCGTCACCAGCCTGCAATCCTGCTGTCTGTGCACCATATCCATCTTCCACCTGCGCTACGGTTGGTGTGGAGATACCGATATTTCCAAGAATGATCACTGCCAGCACAAAGGCCATGATAAAGTTAAATACCGGTCCCGCCGCAACGACGCTGATCCGCGCCCAGACAGATTTTTTCTGAAAAGACCGGTCATCATCACTCTGGCTGTCCTCCCCTTCCATCATGCAGGCGCCGCCAAAAGGCAACAGTTTTATAGAATACTTTGTCTCTCCTTTTGTAAATCCCACGATGGTTGGTCCAAGTCCCAAAGAAAACTCATTGACCCGGATTCCGTTGGCTTTTGCCAGCAGGAAATGTCCCAGTTCGTGAAACAGAATAATCGCACTGAACAGTAATATCGCTATGATATACTTTATGATCACCCTACCACCTGCTTTCTATCCATTCATATACTGCTGCCTCCGTTGCCAGAATCTCTTCCACAGACGGATGTTCAATATATGTAATTTCCTCCATTGCAGATGCGATAATATCAGGAATATCAAGAAATGCGATTCTCCGTTCCAAAAACATTGCTACTGCTTTCTCATTTGCTGCATTAAATACCGTTGGGATATTGCCTCCGCGACGCATAGCCTCCAACGCAAATTTCAATCCCTCAAAGGTATCCATATCCGGTGCTTCAAAGGTCATCTGACCAAGCTTGTAAAAATCAAGACGCATGCCTCGCAAAAATTTACGTTCCGGATAATACAGTGCATACTGAATCGGAAGTTTCATATCCGGTGTGCCAAGCTGCGCAATAATCGCACCATCTTCGTACTGTACCATGGAATGAATGACACTCTGCGGATGTACCACAACCTGAATCTGATCCAGATCTACGTCAAACAGCCATTTTGCTTCCATGACTTCCAGACCTTTGTTTACCAGTGTTGCAGAATCAATGGTGATTTTGCGTCCCATGACCCAGTTCGGGTGTTTCAGGGCATCCTCCAGGCGCACCTGGGAAAGCTGCTCTCTGGTCATACCGCGGAACGGGCCGCCGGAAGCCGTCAATAAAATTTTATCAATCTTGTTTCCGTGTTCTTTTTCTCCGTTCAGAGACTGAAAGATTGCACTGTGTTCACTGTCTACTGGCAAAATACGAACACCACATTTTTTTGCCAACGGCATGATAATATGTCCCGCGGTTACCAGTGTTTCCTTATTTGCCAGTGCAATGTCTTTTCCGGCTTCAATGGCAGCGATGGTCGGGCGGATGCCAAGCATGCCGACGATTGCTGTTACCAGAACCTCTGCTTTTTCTTCACAGGCCACTGCCATCAGTCCGTCCATGCCGGACAGTACCGGAATATCCAGATCACTGATGCGAAGTGCCAGTTCTTTTGCCTTTTCCTCTGTCTTTACCGCTGCCAGAACCGGTTTGAATTCACGGATCTGCTGCTCCAGCAGGTCAATGTTATCGCCTGCGGATAATGCGGTTACTTTTATATCCTGTTGTGCACGCACAACGTCCAGTGTCTGGGTACCGATGGAACCGGTGGAACCCAGAATTGCTATATATTTCATCCCTCTTATTCCTTTCTATTTGAAAGTGGTTAGATTGCAAGCTGTAACAGATTGCCAGTCAGATAAAAAATGATCGGTGCAGTAAAAATTACGCTGTCAAAACGATCCAGAATACCACCATGACCCGGAATCAGTTTTCCATAATCTTTGATGTCAAAATTACGTTTAATCGCAGAAGCAGCCAGATCACCCACCATGGAGATCAGCGCACCTGCCGCACAGATACCTGCCATCATAAAAATATATGGCATATCTACATGCATAGAACCACGGAATAAAAATCCATAAATAAGCGTCAGTAATGCAGCACCAACCACACCGCCGACAGCACCTTCCACTGATTTTTTCGGACTTAACACCGGTGCCATCTTATGTTTTCCAAAGAGCATTCCCACGCAGTATGCACAGGTATCACAGCCCCAGGAGCACAGGAAGATCAACCATACCAGATATCTTCCGCCTTCCAGAGAACGTGTCTCATAAATACAGGACAGCATAACTGCCACATAGAACACGCCGAAAAATGCAGCAATGATCTGGTTTGCATGAAATTTCGGATAACCGAATACAAACACGCACATGCACACGATCAGCAGTGCCATCACAAACATCATAATGTCCGGGATAAAACCAAATGCCACGTTCAGATAATACACAATGGCTGCCACATAGCCCACGATTCCCGGTGCACTTTTTTCAATCCCAAATACACGATACAATTCAAACAGTCCGATCAGAGAGATGATTCCCAATACGGTCAGAAGTAGATATCCTCCGTGTATAATAAATAACAATGCCAGCAGCACCAGAACGATACCGCTCAACAGTCTTGTCTTAAACATATTTTTTCCTTTCTCATACTCAGGTATTTCTTTAAAAACCTCTTTTTATCATCCATCACATATGCAAAACTTATGCTGTAAAAAGTCACACATAACTTTTCATATTCTAAAATAAAGTGAACAATCGCAATCCACTTTCGCTATGCCTTTACCTTACCATAACGGCGGTCACGACTTGTATAAGCCTCAATGGCCTTTACCAGCTCTGCTTTATTGAACTCCGGCCACGGTGTATCTGTAAAATAAAATTCGCTGTATGCATGCTGCCACATCAGATAATTGGACAGTCTCTGCTCTCCGCTGGTTCGAATCATCAGATCCGGATCCGGGATTCCTGCAGTGTCCAGATAGTCTGAAAAATGTGCCTCATCCACTTCATCCAGTGCGATTTTTCCTTCTTTGTAATCCTGCATCATCTGGCGCATGCCTCGCAGCATCTCATCCCGGCTGCCATAGTTAATGGCAATCTGGAACTGCAACCCGGTATTTTTTGCCGTGTCATTCTCCAGTGTGCGGATGCTATCCTGCAGATCTCCTGCCAGACCGGTCTTATCTCCGATCACGCGCACTCTGGTGTTGTTTTTCATTGCTTTTGTATAGCAGATTTTAATATATTTACGGAATAAAAACATCAATGTCTTTACTTCTGTCTCCGGACGACTCCAGTTTTCTGTAGAAAACGCATATACTGTCAGATATTTGATGCCAAGTGCATCTGCATCCTCACAGATATCCATGATCACATCCGCACCTTTAGAATGTCCGTAAGTACGTGGCATTCCTTTTGATTTCGCCCAGCGACCGTTTCCGTCCATGATAATGGAAACATGTGTCGGTATCTTCAGCTCTGAAAGTTCCATATTTTTCCCCTTTCTCAGAAAAGGACATAGCATGCGCCATGTCCCCATCTTTCTTATCTTTTCGAACCTATTATACTGTCATAATTTCTTTTGTTTTCTCTGCAACTGCAGCATCAACATCAGCAATGTATTTGTCTGTCAGTTTCTGAACCTGGGTCTCCAGATCTTTGATCTCGTCCTCAGATACATCACCTGCTTTACCCATTTTCTTTAAAGCATCGTTCGCATCACGACGGATGTTACGTACAGCAACTTTGGCAGCCTCGCCTTTTTTCTTTACATCTTTGGCAAGATCTTTACGTCTCTCCTCTGTCAGCTCCGGAAATACCAGACGGATGCATTTTCCATCGTTTGTCGGGTTAATTCCAAGATCAGATGTCATGATTGCTTTCTCAATTGCTTTTACCATGGATGCTTCCCAAGGCTGGATCATGATCATACGTGCTTCCGGAACAGATACATTTGCAACCTGCTGAATTGCTGTCGGTGCGCCATAGTAATCTACGCGGATCTGATCCAATACATGCGGGTTTGCACGACCAGCACGGATGGATGTGTACTCCTCCAGTAAGTTATTGTAAGATTTCTGCATTTTTGTCTCATAAGGTTTGATTGTCTCGTTTGCCATATTTTAATCCTCCAAATATTTTCTTTTTACCTTCTGATATTACTTATCCTATATGGATTACACGGTTACTTTCGTTCCATTAAAATCGCCACTGATTGCTTTTACAATGCTGTTCTCTTCGTTTAAACCAAATACATACATCGGCATTTTGTTTTCCATACTAAGGATGGATGCGGTCAAGTCAACAACAGCCAGCTGTTTGTCGATAACTTCCTGAATACTTACTTCATCATAACGTTTTGCATCCGGATTTGTCTTTGGATCACTGTCATATACACCGTCAATGGCTTTTGCAAGCAGGATAACGTCTGCCTCGATCTCGATGGCACGCAGAACAGTTGCTGTATCTGTGGAGAAATACGGATGACCGGTTCCACCTGCAAAAAATACAACCATTCCTTTTTCAAAATATTTGTTTGCACGGTCTTTGGAAAACAGTTTTGTAAAGGAACCGCACTCAAATGGTGTCAGTACATTTGTCTTCATTCCTACGGAACGGAAAATCTCAGATACGTAAATACAGTTCATAACAGTTGCAAGCATACCGATCTGATCTGCTTTTGTACGGTCGATTGTTTCGCTAGTACGTCCTCTCCAGAAGTTTCCTCCACCGATTACGATACCGACCTCTATTCCCTGATCTACTAACTGTTTTACCTGATTTGCAACAACAGTAACGGTTGCCTCATCAAAACCAAATTTTTTATCTCCTGCCAGCGCTTCTCCGCTCAGCTTCAATAAAACTCTCTTCATAAGAATTCTGTCCTTTCTTTATTATTTACTTTCATTATTTCATTCATTACCTGTTACAGTTCACACGCGCCATTCGTCAATCATGCAAGCATGTTGACTCATTTTCACTCATTATATCATACCTTTACATATTATGGTAGCGAAAATTACTCGCAGTAAACACCGCCGCATTTTTCAATACATGCCTTTGCCACCACATTCATAGCATCAATATAAAAGTCCGGATTCAGACTGTAATTGACATTTAATACAGACAACTCTGTACATGCAAGGATCACTGCATCGCAGCCCTGCTCACGCAGTTCATGCACCACATTCATAAACTGATGGCGGTCACCTTTCTCGCCTCGTTTGATCTGTTCATAGATCAGGGACATGACATCTTTCTGACGATCTTCAGACGGATATACCACTTCAATACCATATTTTTCCAGTGCTCTTTTGTACATACCGCCTTTAACAGTTCCATCTGTTGCCATAACACCGACTTTCTTTCTGGTCCGTTCAGATGCGTAACGCGCGGTCTCCTCGATCATGTTGATGAATTTACCATTTGTCAGCTTCTGCAGACGTTCTGCAAAATAATGGCAGGTATTACATGGAATTGCAAAATACTCACATCCAAGCTGCTCCATACCACGGATATCCTTTGCAATAATATCCCAGAGATAATCCTGCTTTCCACACAAAATACATTCCGTACGATCCGGAATCGACGCATGGTTATAAATGAGAATGTCCAGATGCTCACGGTCATTGTTTACCGAAGTATTGTCGATAATCTTTTTATAAAAAAGCACTGTGGCTTCCGACCCCATTCCTCCTAAGATTCCTAATTTCTTTTTTTCCATATGCTTATGGTTTCCTTTCCTTTATAATAAAAAGGTATTCTTTCCTGCAAAAATGTATCATAACACACTTTTTCGCTTTCGACTATATCAAATCTGTTTTTCAGTGTCAACCACATGCATTTTTCCCGGAAATAAACTTGTATAAATGGCTCATCTGGTATAAAATAATGCAGGAATCACAATAGAAATAATTGGAGGATTATAGATATGGAATTTAAAAACCAGCCATTCATACCAATGCTTTTTGGCGGTGACATCAATACATATAGTGTTGCCCGTGCATTTTATGAAGAATATCAGGTAAAAACCTATGTATTCGGAAAGTTTCCAAGCGGTCCGAGTTACAACAGCAATATCATTGAATACCATGCAGATTTAAAAATCGATACCGACGAAGTATTCATGCAAACCGTCCGCGATTTCGCTGCCGCACACGCAGACAAAACTGTACTTACCATCGGCTGCGGCGATTCTTATGTGGCACTGTGCAGCCGGCACAAAGACGAGATGCCGGAAAATGTCATTGCTCCATACATCGATTTTGAACTGATGGACAGACTGCAGCAAAAAGAACTGTTCTACCGTCTCTGTCGTGAGCACGACATTGATTTCCCGGATACCCTTGTATTCCGTTACGGCATGGATCTGGATTTTGAACTGCCGTTCTCTTTCCCAGTCATCTTAAAACCGTCCAATTCCGTTATGTACTGGGAGCACGAATTCCCGACACAGGAAAAAGTTTACAAAATCGATAACGACAAAAAATTAAAAGACACCATACGTCAGATCTACGATGCCGGATACACCGATTCCCTCATCATTCAGGACACCATTCCCGGAAATGACGAGTTCATGCGTGTACTGACCTGCTTCTCCGGCAAGGACAAAAAAGTAAAAATGATGTGCCTCGGACACGTTCTCTTAGAGGAGCATACCCCGCATGGTTCCGGTAACCATGCTGTCATCATTACAGAGCCGCAGGAAGAACTGATGACTAAAGTCAAAGATCTGCTAGAAACCATCGGCTATGTCGGATTTTCCAATTTTGATATCAAATACGACGTCCGCGACAACCGCTATAAGTTCTTTGAGATCAACACCCGTCAGGGACGTTCCAACTACTATGTGACAGGTTCCGGTTTCAATGTAGCCCGTTACTTCGTAGAAGAGTTTGTATACAACAAAGACATTCCGTTTAAAATTGCAAAAGACGAACACCTCTGGATGGTTGTACCAAAGGCAGTTGCGCGCAAATATGTACATCAGTCGGAAAACAAAGAAAAATTAAACCGGCTAATCCGGGAAGGCAAAGTTGTAAATCCTGTATTCATGAAAGGGGATTTCAACTTTAACCGCTGGCTGCGTATGGTTAAAAACCACTTCAGCCACTTCCGTAAATTCAAAACATACTACCACTAAAAACAGAGAGGAATACTTATGATTAACTATACACAGCAGGATTATCTGAATACCCTGACAGAGGCCGGTCTTGTGACAGACAGCAATCTGTACAGTCATGCCGTTGATTCCGTTCAGGGATTAACTTACAATTCCAAAGAGGCGGCACAGGGAACATTATTTGTCTGTAAAGGAGCTGCTTTTCGCCCAGAATATCTGGCAGACGCGGTTTCCCGCGGTGCTGCCCTGTACGTCAGCGAACAGAAATTTGATCTGGATACAGAAATTCCTTATATTTTAGTTTCTGATGTCAGAAAAGCAATGCCGTACCTTGGCAAACTCTTTTATAACAATCCGTCCAAAGACCTGAACCTGATCGGTGTAGGCGGAACCAAAGGAAAATCTACCACCGCCTATTATGTAAAAGCCATTGTAGATGACTATATGGAAAGCCTTGGCAAAAAAGAAAGCGCTGTCATCTCTTCCATCGATGTTTATGATGGTGTGACAAAAGTGGAATCCCACATTACCACACCGGAAAATATTGAACTGATGCAGCATTTCCGTAATGCCGTGGATTCCGGGATCGATTTCCTGGAAATGGAAGTATCCAGTCAGGCCTTAAAATACGACCGTGTAAATCAGATCATGTTTGACGCAGCGATCTTCCTGAATATTTCTGAGGATCACATCAGTCCGATCGAGCATCCGGATTTTGAAGATTACTTCTCTTCCAAATTAAAAATGTTCGCACAGACAAAGCATGCGCTGATCAATACAAACTCTGATTATTTTGAGCGTGTTGCAGAAGCTGCAAAAGCTGCTCCAAATGTAATTACATTCGGCACCAAAGAAGGCAGTGATATTTACGGCTATGATATTGAAAAAATAGACCACGAAATTCACTTCCGTGTAAAATGTGACCGCTTTGATGAAGCTTTCGCACTGACCATGCCGGGACTCTTTAATGTAGAAAATGCACTTGCTGCCATCGCTGCCGCTTATGTATTCAACATTCCTGTTGAGTTTATGAAATCCGGTCTGTACCGTGCACGTTCTTCAGGAAGAATGGAAACTTATATGTCTGCAGACAAGAATGTCATCGCTGTTGTAGACTATGCACACAACAAATTAAGCTTTGACAAACTCTTCTCTTCCACCAGAAAAGAGTATCCTGATTACGATATCATCTCCATTTTTGGCTGCCCGGGCAAAAAAGCAGTAATCCGCCGCCGTGACCTTGGAACCATTGCCGGTATGTACTCCAAAAAAGTATATCTGGTAGCAGAAGATCCGGGTGCTGAACCGGTAGAGCAGATTTCCAAAGAGATTTCACAATATGTAGAAGCACAGCACTGTCCGTTTGAAATGATCGAAGATCGTGGAGAAGCCATCCGTAAAGCAATTATGGAAGCAGAAGGAAAAACGATCCTGCTGATCACAGGAAAAGGAAATGAAACCCGTCAAAAATATGGCACCGAATATCTGGACTGCCCGTCTGATGTGGAATATACCAAAAAATATCTGGCTGAGTATGATGCTGCTCACTAAAAAAATGGCAAAGACGTTAAAAACGTCTTTGCCATTTTTATTCGATAACTTCTGTATCCTCCTGCACCGTAGGTTCTGCCTGCGTCTCAGGATAATAAATATAATTACATTTCAACACTTCACTTGCCATTCCGTTTTCGTCAATTGCTACCAGAGATAAAATATTATTTCCCTCGGGGATATCAATTGGACCAGTATAGCGCTCTGAGTTTCTGGTCGGTGTGCTGTCACCCCAGGTATAATAAACAGTTGTTTCTGACGGAACGTGTACCGTAACGGTGGATGCCCGATGGAAAGTACCGCCATCCGGTGATACACTTGGTGTATCCGGCGCATCCAATTCAATCAAATACTTTGCCGATACCGGTTCACTATAATGACCATCTTTGTTCATGGCAACCGCTGTCAGCGTAGTTTTTCCCTGCTTTTCAATGGTAATGGCATCCTCATACAGCGTATCATTGCTAGTCGGTGTGCTTCCATCCAGAGTATAATAAATTTCCAGACCTTTTCCTTTGACGGAAAGTATTACATCCTGAAATTCATTATAATTACCGCCTTCCGGACTGATTGTCGGAGTTTCCACCAGATAATCATCAAACAATGCCAATATCTTCTGATCTGGTGCTTTCTCTTTCAATGCCAGGATCTGATCATAGGAATCTATAGAATCATATAATTCCAGCAGGCACTGATAAGCATCCGCGCAGCCCGGATCCTGATCGATCACCTGTAGAAATACCGTCTCTGCCTGATCGCTATCCTTCATCTGCACATAAATCTGTCCCTGAAGCAGCATGGCCTCCTGATTGTCCGTATCCAACTGTAACGTATGATTTACATAGCTTAACGCACTGGTATAGTTCTTCTGACTGAGTGCTTCATTTGCTTTCTTCAGCTGATAACTTACTGAATTCTGATGCTGATACTGCACCAGTCCAAATACAGCCACGCAGGCAACTGCCAACACAATCAGAAGGGGCAACAGCATTTTACGGCTTTTCTTCTTTTTTTTCTTTGATTCCTGCGGTCTTCTCTCTTTCTGTGGCTCCGCTTCTCCTGCTTTTTGCCGTTTTGCCGGCTGTCTGGCAGGATTTTTCTTTTCTCCGGAAGCTTCCCCATATTCGACTTCTGCCCCGCTCTCTGCAGTCTTCTGCTGCTCTTCTTCTTCCAGCATGGAACGCAGTAAATCATCTTCCAATATATTGATCTCCGTTACGATCTGCGCTTCCTGTCCACAATTGGAGCAGTATACACAGCCCGGACGAATCTCGGCACCACACTTCGCACACTTCATGTTTTGTCCCCTTAGCGCATTGTCTCCACACAGTTATTCATCAACATTGCGATCGTCATCGGTCCAACTCCACCCGGAACCGGTGTGATTGCGCTAACATGCGGCTCTACCGCATCAAAATCTACATCGCCGCAAAGTTTTTTGCCCTCAAGACGGTGAATTCCAACATCAATTACAACTGCGCCTTCTTTGATATATTCTTCTGTAATAAATTTTGGTTTTCCGATGGCAACAATCAGGATATCTGCCTGTTTACACAGTTCCTTCAGATTTTTTGTTCTGGAATGTGCAATGGTAACGGTTGCGTTCTCACGCAGCATCAGCATCGCCATCGGTTTTCCAACGATATTGCTTCTGCCGACGATCACACAGTTTTTTCCTTCCATTTCCACACCGGAACGTTTCATCAACTGAATGACACCTGCAGGTGTACAAGGTAAAAATCCTTTGCTTCCGATCAGCAGTGCACCTGCACTTTGCGGATGGAATCCATCCACATCCTTTGACGGACTGATGGCAAGAATCACCTTTTCTTCATCTATATGAGACGGAAGTGGAAGCTGCACCAGAATTCCGTGTACTTCTTCCTTCTGATTCAGTTCCTGGATCAGATTCAGCAACTCTTCCTCTGTGGTATCCTCCGGCAGTTCATAGGATTCGGAACCAATTCCGATATATGCGCAGGCATTTTTCTTATTTCGCACATATACGCAGGATGCCGGATCGCCGCCAACCTGGATAACAGCCAAGGAGGCTGTCTTCCCTTGCTGCGCCAGATCTGCTACTTCTGCTTTTAATTCATCTTTTATTTCCTGAGAAATTCTTTTCCCATCAATCAACTTTGCCATTCTGTTATGTTGCCTCCAAATCACTTTAATTACATCTATCTTCTATAGATTTTCACAGTCTGAATTGGATATTCCATACCAATCCAAACTATGAGAATCTAAAAATTCATTTAGAACAAACCAGTGATCACGCCATCTGCGTTTACATTGATATTGTTTGCAGCAGGTACTTTTGGTAATCCCGGCATTGTCATGATTGCACCTGTCACAACTACCACAAATCCTGCACCGGCATTTGCATATACCTCACGGACATTAATAGTAAAACCGCTTGGACGGCCGAGTTTATTCTGGTCATCAGACAGAGAATACTGTGTCTTTGCCATACATACCGGAAAACCTCCCATTCCAAGATCTTCAATACGTTTTAATTCTTTATTTGCTGCATTCGAATAAGTTACGCCGTCTGCACCATAAATTTCTTTTGCGATTGTCTCAATTTTTTCTTTCAGAGATAATTTATCATCATATAATACTTTGAAGTTGCTTGCTTTGTTATCGAGGGCATCCAGCACTTTCTCCGCCAACGCGATTCCACCTTCGCCACCTTTTTCCCATACTTCAGAAAGTGCGAACTCACAACCACGCTCTTTACAGAACTGCTCGATATAATCAAGTTCTGCCTGTGTGTCTGTTGCAAATGCATTTAATGTCACAACAACCGGAACACCGAATTTCTGAAGGTTCTCAATATGTTTTTCAAGGTTTACAATACCAGCTTTTACGGCATCCAGATTTTCCTCAGCCAGATCTGCTTTTGCCACACCGCCATTGTATTTTAATGCACGAACCGTTGCAACAAGAACGACTGCATCCGGTTTCAGTCCTGCCATACGACATTTGATATCAAAGAATTTCTCTGCACCAAGGTCTGCACCGAAACCTGCCTCTGTGATGGTGATATCTGCCAGTTTCATTGCTGTCTTTGTAGCACGTACACTGTTGCATCCATGTGCGATATTTGCGAATGGGCCACCATGTACAATGGCCGGTGTATGCTCCAGAGTCTGAATAAGGTTTGGTTTCAGGGCATCTTTTAAAAGCGCTGCCATAGCACCTGTTGCATGCAGATCATCTGCAGTTACCGGTTTTCCCTCAAAAGAATATGCAACGATCATGCGGCCAAGTCTGCGTTTTAAATCTTCCATATCGTCAGCCAGACATAACACAGCCATAATCTCAGATGCTACTGTGATAACGAAATGATCTTCCCTTACCATTCCGTCCATCTTGCTTCCAAGTCCGACAACGATGTTACGAAGTACACGGTCATTCATATCCAGACAACGTTTCCATACAACCTGTCGTGGGTCGATACCAAGCTGATTGCCCTGCTGAATGTGGTTATCCATCATTGCTGCAAGCAGGTTGTTTGCTGATGTGATTGCATGAAAATCACCGGTAAAATGAAGGTTCAGATCCTCCATCGGTACAACCTGTGAATATCCGCCTCCTGCAGCTCCGCCTTTGATACCAAAACATGGTCCAAGGGACGGCTCTCGTAAAGCAAGAATCGCCTTTTTTCCCATTTTACAAAAAGCCTGTGCCAGTCCGATACTTGTGGTTGTCTTTCCCTCTCCAGCCGGTGTCGGATTGATTGCAGTCACCAGTACCAGCTTTCCATCCGGACGATCCTGTACACTCTTGATCAGATCATCACTTAATTTTGCTTTGTACTTTCCGTACAATTCCAGATCATCCTCACTGATTCCGATCTGCTCAGCCACCTTCACGATTGGCTCCATCACTGCTTCCTGCGCAATTTCAATGTCTGTTTTCATTGGTATACCTCCTACTAATTTATAAGTTGAACATAATGTTCAAAACTGTTTTTACTCTCAAATATATCATGGGCAGTTTTCAACTGCGCCCCCTCTTATTTCAGTCTTTCACTTCATACCGAGCAACTGATATATGTGTCTGTCTCTCATATATAACAAACACTTTCCAGGATACTCTGCACCTAATCATCGCTTCCACTCAGTACCTGTTGGAACTCCTCAAGGTTCATCAGAACACGCCGTGGCTTGGTTCCTTCCTCAGGACCGACAACCCCTGCTTCCTCAAGCTGATCCATAATTCTTGCCGCGCGGTTAAATCCAATTTTAAACATACGCTGCAGCATACCGATGGATCCTTTTTCTTTTTCTATAATGAACTTACCAGCATCTGCAAAATAGGCATCCCGGTCATCCGCCGAATTGATAAAACCACTGCCACCACCGATGCTGTTCTCAGAAGTATTTACTTTTTCCTCAACCTCTGCATTATAAGCTACCTGACCATTTTTTTCAATAATATATTCTACCACATCTGATACTTCTTTGTCTGTCACAAATGCACCCTGCACACGCAGTGGCTTCTGATAGTTCTGCGGATAGAATAACATATCACCTTTTCCAAGCAGTTTTTCCGCACCATTCATGTCCAAAATCGTTCTGGAATCCACGCCGGATGTAACGGCAAATGCGATACGTGACGGCATGTTTGCCTTGATCAGTCCAGTAATGACATTAACAGACGGACGCTGTGTAGCAATGACCAGATGCATACCAGCGGCACGGGCCAGCTGTGCCAGTCGGCAGATAGCATCCTCCACGTCATTGGAAGCTACCATCATAAGGTCTGCCAGTTCGTCTACGATAATAACGATCTGTGGCATCTTTTTCGGCTTGTCCTCTCCCGGAATATCCTGAATGGACTCTACTTTTTTATTATAGCCCTTCATATCGCGTACACCATATCTCTGGAAAGTCTGATATCGTTCCATCATCTCGGAAACTGCCCAGTGAAGTGCACCAGCTGCCTTTTTCGGATCTGTCACCACTGGAATCAGCAAATGTGGAATACCGTTGTATACACTCAATTCTACCACCTTCGGGTCGATCATGATCAGTTTTACTTCATCCGGTTTTGCCTTGTACAGAATACTCATGATAATGGTATTGATACAAACGGATTTACCGGAACCGGTGGCACCTGCGATCAGCAAATGCGGCATCTTTGCGATATCCGCCACAATTACATGTCCGGCAATATCTTTACCGGTACAGAATGAAATTTTCGATGCATGATCCTGGAATTCTCTGGATTCCACTAAATCCCGGAAGGCGATGGTCACATTCTCTTTATTTGGCACCTCAATACCGATGGCCGATTTACCAGGAATTGGTGCTTCAAAACGAATATCCGGAACAGCCAGATTCAGTTTGATATCATCCGCCAGTCCAAGAATCTTGCTTACCTTTACTCCCATTTCCGGCTGAATTTCATACTGCGTAACAGTAGGTCCGCAGATGACATTGGTTACTCTTGCATTAACGCCAAAATTTGTCAGTGTCATCTGAAGTTTTGCGGACATTTCCTGCAGATGCTGTCTGGAATCTCCAGTCATACTTGGATCACCTTTCTGCAACAGTGAAATCTCCGGGAATACATAAGTTCTTGCGACAGCTTCCGCATGCTCTGCAATTTCATCCCGCACATCGGCAATCTCCTGTTCCACCTGCTCCGCAGACTGCTTTGGCTGACCGGTGCGATGTGATTTTTTCATTTCCGGCTGTACATCTGCCTCTGATTCCGGAACAGCAGTTTCCTGCACCTGAATCTTCGGCTGCGATGCAGCTTTTGGCTGTGTTGCCATCCTTACCAGTTTCTGCGGCTCCTGATAAGGATCCTGCTCTCCGGACAAATGAATCTCTGGCTGCGGATGCTGTGCCCAGAAATCATCCGACTGCGCCTGGGTGATATCTCCAGACTCCTGAACCGGCACATCTTGTACCGTCGGGATATCCACTCTGGAAGCATTCCGTACCGTCTTGTTCTTTTTCGCAGTTTCTTTTGGATCCAGAGATAACTCTGTCAGATTGTCCGTTACCTTTTCTTCCGGTTGCTGCGGATAAATCTTTGTATCCAATGCCACACCAGACACTTTATGATCCATTCTGCGTTTTTCTTCTGCTGTTCTTCGCTCTTCCCTGCGGGCAGAACGCTCTCTGCTGCGTTCCTGTGCTCTTGTTTTTCTCCGGGCTGCATCGACTCTGGCAGATTCATATACTTTCCTGCCGCCTTTGGATACTCCCTTAAAGAAAGACCGTTCTGTCAGCAATACCACGCATACTACAAGAATCAGCAGATCCAGCAGCACCGCACCCATCATACCGAAACTTTTGGTAAACAGAATCCCTATCAATCCTCCGATGGCACCGCCTCCGGTATGCTTATCCGCACATTCTATGTATAAAGCCGTCACCTTGTGCGGTGCCTGATCCCACCAACACACAATATGTGCAAACACACATAAAAAAAGGAACAGCAGAACACCGGCTGTCACTTTCATAATTACCCGGCTGGAATAGACTGGTCCTCTCCGGCTGTTCTGCCGGTTGGAAACCAAAAAGGCTGGAATCAGAAACAGTGGAATTGGAAACAGATATGCCAATACGCCAAACAATCCAAAGGAAACATTGCTGAACACATTTCCAACCACACCGCCTTTTCCTATATTTCCAATAAAGAGTAAAATAGTCAGCGCCAGAAACGCAAAAAGCAGCAATTCTGTACGCCATGTAAATGTCTGCGCAGAACTGCTCTGTTTCTTCCTTGCTGTAGTTGTTTTTTTACTGGATGTTTTTTTCCGAGTTGATGTTTTTTTCTGAGTTGCCATATAAAACCTTTCTAACTTCCATGTTCTCCCCTGCCTAAGCCGTCACAAAATATCCGATAATGGAAATTGCGCCCACAATCAGACAGTAGATAGAGAAATATGTAAATTTTCTTTTTTTCACGATCATAAGCATCGCTTTAATACAGATATATCCGACAACCGCTGCGATCAACATACCAATAGCATAGATACCAATCTGGGATTTGTCGATTGCCACACTTCCAATATCCTTCAACTGCAGTACCATGGCTCCAAGGATTGCCGGAATTGACATGATGAAGGAATACTTTACTGCAAATTTGCGGTCAAATCCGCTGAGGGTACACGCTGTAATGGTGGTACCGGATCTGGAAATACCCGGCAGTGTTGCAATCCCCTGACAAATACCAACGATAAACGCATTCGCATAGCTGACCTGTTTCGGTTTTTTATGACCTTCCGGAGCATGATCGCAGATAAACAACAACAGCGCCGTGATGATCAGGCAGATGCCCGGCACAAACAGTATTTCGGATGCGGCAGTCACCAGATCGGATGCCACAAATCCGAGAATACCCGTTGGGATCGTCGACACGATCACAAGCATAACAAATTTTCGATAACCATTGTGTATCACATGGCGGTATACGCCCTGTCCCCTTTTCCCGATCAGAACCGTAAGGTTATAGATACAGTCCACGACCATGCCGATAAATTCTTTGACCAGATGTATGATATCTTTATAATAGACGATACATACCGCAAGCAGCGTACCTACATGAAGCATTACATCAAACAAAAGTCCTGTATCCGTATTGACATTAAATAAAATTTTAAAAAGTGCCAGATGTCCGGAACTGCTTACCGGCAGAAACTCTGTCAGCCCCTGAATCAGTCCCATTAGCACAGATTGTAATAACGACATCAGTCCTAACCTCTTCTTTCGTATAGAATACTGTTAGCATAACACATTTTTTCACCCATGTCATCTCTGATTTTCCAAGTCTTCATTGATCATAAAATGCAGTCTGCGCATGGCCTCTCCGATGCCTCCCACCTCATTGATGATTCCTTCTTCCACCGCCTGATGTCCTACCAGTATCGTTCCGAGATCTTTAGTCAGCATACTTGTGTTCAGCATCAATTCCTCGATTCGTTCCCGCTCTGTCTGACTATGCGCTGCGACAAACCCGGTGATTCGATCCTGCATCTGTTGAAAATAATCATAGGTCTGCGGTGCCCCGATCACCGTTCCACTCATCCGAACCGGATGAATGACCATGGTCCCTGTCGGAACGATGAATGAATAGTCTGCAGCAACCGCTAAAGGTACACCAATGGAATGACTGCCTCCCAGTACCAGCGAAACCACCGGCTTACTTAAAGAAGCAATCATCTCCGCAATGGCCAGCCCTGATTCCACATCTCCTCCCACAGTATTTAACAGCACAAGCAACCCGTCCACGGTCCTGTCATCCTCCACTTCTGCCAGCTTTGGCAGTACATGCTCGTATTTTGTTGTTTTTGTATTGGCAGACAGACATTCATGTCCCTCCACTTCTCCAATCACAGACAACAGCTGGATTTTATGCTGCTGCCGGTTATCATTCATCTCAAACTGCCCGTATTCCTTTAATTCCTGATCTCTGACTTCTTTCTTTTCTGACATTGCACCATTCCTCCAATATTTTTTAGAAGTATGTGCAGCTATCAAAAAAATATGCCCACACTATCTTTTTCATAATGTGAGCATATCAAATCTTTTTTCTTGATTTTTTCTTCTATAAAAACCTTGATCTATTTTTAGTAGAATGTTTCTATCGCAGTATATTTTTCTATACGTTTCCCATCAGATTATTTCTGTCCGATCAGATAACTATATAATCCTTCATAACGTCCGGCCGAAACTTTCCACGAAAAGTCTTTTGCCATACCACGATCAACGATCTGATTCCACTGACGCTTGCGCTCAAAGAATATTTTCTTGGAGTAGTTGATCACGTTAAGCATATCTTCGCCGTTGTAATTTGTAAAAGAAAAGCCTGTACCAGTGTTCTCATACTCGTTATACGGCTCTACGGTATCTTTCAGTCCGCCTGTCTCGCGTACAATCGGCACGGTTCCGTAACGGAAAGCCATCATCTGTGTCAGACCACACGGTTCGAATCTGGACGGCATCAGGAATGCATCTGCGGATGCATATAATTTCTGAGCCAAATCAGAATCATAACAGATATTTGCAGAAACACGGTCACCGTATTTCCATGCAAAATGTCGAAACATGTTTTCATAACGCTCCTCACCGGTTCCGATCACAACAAACTGTGTATTGTCATCCAGGATCCGTTCAAATACATAATCAACCAGATCCAGACCTTTCTGATCTGTCAGACGGGAAATCAGACCGATCATGTATTTCTTCTTGTCTACAGTCAGCCCAAGCATTTCCTGTAATTTTACTTTGTTTTCCACTTTTTTCTTGCGGAAGTTGTCACGATTGTAATTTACAAACAGCTTCGGATCTGTCTGCGGATTGTAAATATCATAATCAATACCGTTTACGATACCCTGCATATCATAATGGCGGGCAGACAGCAGACCATCCAGTCCTTCTCCATAGTACGGTGTCTGAATCTCCTGTGCATAAGTATCACTGACAGTTGTGATATAATCCGCGTACACCAGTCCGCCCTTCAGCATATTGGCATCTTTCTGGAATTCCAGCTTATCCGGTGTAAACAGATTTTTCGGAAAACCGGTCAGTCCCATCATGGTCTTAACATCCCAGATACCCTGGAATTTCAGATTGTGGATCGTCATAATGGTCTTCATACCCCAGAAGAACATATCACCCTGAAATTCTGTTTTCAAAAATACCGGAATCAGACCTGCCTGCCAGTCATGACAGTGGATCAGATCTGGCTGGAAACCGATCAGTGGAAGCATAGATAATACCGCTTTGTCAAAAAACGTAAATTTCTCAATATCGTAACGGATATCTCCATACGGGAGAAAACAGTTAAAATATTCCTGATTGTCAATGAAATAATAAGTGATTCCATCCAGCTCATATTTCAAAACACCGACATATTTGCTCGGTACGTAAGGACCTGTTCCCATGTAAAAATGCGTTACATATTCAAACTGATTCCGGTATTTTTCCGGAATACAGGAATAATTCGGTATTACAACACGAACGTCCCACTCGTTTTTATCAAACTGTTTTGGGAGTGCTCCGCATACATCTGCAAGACCTCCGGTTTTGATAAACGGTACACATTCTGAAGCAGCAAATAAAACCTTTTTCATTTTGAACCCCCTGACTCTAGTTCCGGACTTATGCCCGGTCTGCATTCAAATTTATTGTTTATATTATACCATAGTACCGAACTAATGTAAAAGGTCAGTTGCAAAATCATACACAAAAAATGACCAATGCCTTTTTTGTGACATTGGTCATCGGATGGTTATTCTTTTTAAGCGTTCAATTACTCATTCCAGTTATGATATACCTGCTGTACGTCATCATCTGCATCCAGCAGATCAAGGATTTTGTTGATGCAGTACAAGTCCTGCTCGTCTGTCAGTTCAACGTAAGTCTGAGGGATCATAGTAACCTCAGCACTTGCCATCTCGATACCTGCATCTTCTAACGCCTGTCTTACTTCGCTGAAGGAATCTGGATCAGTGATGATCTCAAAGCTGTCCTCTTCCTCATTGAAATCTTCTGCACCTGCATCTAAAGCGGCCATCATCAGATCATCTGCGTCCATATCGCAGTTTTCTTTGTCAATGATAATCTGGCCTTTTTTATCAAACATGTAAGATACACAACCCGGTGTTCCTACATTTCCTTTTCCTTTTGTAAACGCATTTCTTACGTTTGCTGCTGTACGATTTTTGTTGTCTGTCAGCGCATCAACAATGATTGCTGTACCGCTCGGGCCATATCCTTCATAAGAAACATACTCATAGTTTACGGAGTTTGCGTCTCCGGCAGCTTTTTTGATACCACGATCAATGGTATCGTTTGGCATGTTATTTGCTTTTGCTTTTGCGATAACGTCACGAAGTCTGCTGTTATTTGCAGGATCCGGGCCGCCTTCCTTTACTGCTACTGCAATCTCACGTCCGATAATGGTAAAGATTTTTCCTTTTGCAGCATCATTTTTTTCTTTTTTATGTTTAATATTTGCAAACTTTGAATGTCCTGACATCTTTATCTCTCCCTATCTTATTTTTTCAAAACTATCGATCATTATAACACACTGTCTCTATTCTGACAAGGCTTGATTCTCTTCCTGTTCCGGTTCTTTTGTCACGCGGACTGTACGGATCACCTTATGTTCCACCATCAACACATCAAACCTGTAACCATAAGCTTCCACCTGATACGTTTCCCCGTTCACCGGGATTTTATTGATCCTGGAGATTAAAAATCCACTTAAAGTGTCAAAATCTTCCGTTTCTTCACTCTGAATGTCCAGAAGTTCACACACCTCATCGAAATCCGTCATTCCGTCGATGATATAACTTCCGTCCGATTCCTCAACAATCTGCTCTTCCTCCGCATCGTGTTCGTCAAAAATATTTCCGACAATCTCCTCAAGAATATCTTCCATGGTCACCAGTCCGGATGTCTGTCCATATTCATCCACCACAATCACCATATGTGTTTTCTGAGACTGCATGTTTTTAAAAAGCACATCAATATTCCGGGTTTCCGGAATAAAAGAAGCCGGCCGGATCAGATCATTGATCTTCGTCAGCTTCTGCTCCATATTGGATGGATCCTGCATCTGATTCAAAATATCTTTAATATGTATGATACCGATAATATTATCAATATCATCCAAATAGACCGGATAGCGGGAATATCCCATATCACGTATTTCCGCAAGTACGTCCTGCAGCGTACATGTACCGTCCAATGCCGTGATCTGCTTGCGGTGGATCATGATATCTTTCGCTTCTTTCTGATCCAGCGTAAAAATATTGTTGATCATCTCCGCTTCGCTTTCTTGCAGAACACCATTTTCATGTCCTTCATTGACCATTGACATAAGTTCCTGTTCTGTCAGATCTTCACCACTGCCACGTCGTACTTTTCCAAATATTTTTTTAAATCCTTTTCCGATTGTATTTAACGGACTATCGTCTTCCTCCATTATCTCATACTCCTCCTATGTACTTCACAGTTCCAGACTGATCCGCAATGCTTTTCCAACTTTTTCCATAATCTCACTGTCGAGATGACAGATTTTATCTTTTAGCCGTACCTTGTCAATGGTGCGCAGCTGCTCCAGCAAGATCACAGAATCCTTCACCATATGGTAACGTGCCGCGCTCAGTTCAATATGTGTCGGCAATTTTGCTTTATTCATCCGCGACGTAATAGCCGCACAGATCACCGTAGGGCTGTGCCGGTTCCCGATGTCATTCTGAATGATCAGCACCGGACGCACACCACCCTGTTCCGATCCCACCACCGGGCGCAAATCGGCATAATAAATATCTCCTCTTCGAATCAACATGTTACACACTCCATCTGTTCAGGTTGTTTTCATTCTTCCCTCATTTCAGCGTGTGTATTCTATTTTCCGGAGAAATTTTTCTGTACTTATTTCCGTTTTACATAAACCCGCGGAATTCGTTTATTCAGATCACAGACAAATTCATAATTAAACCGTCCGGACAGATCCCCAAGTTCTTCTAATGTAATGCACTCGGCACCATCCCGTCCGATCAGAGTCACCTCATCGCCCGGACATATATCCGCAATATCTGTCACATCCACCATCATCTGATCCATGCAGACTCTTCCACAGATGGCAGCACGTTTTCCATGGATCAGCACATATCCCTTATTGGACAGACTGCGTGGATAGCCGTCCGCATATCCTACCGGCACCGTTGCGATCCGCATCGGTTTTTCCACTTCAAAAGTTCCGCCATAGCTGATGATACGTCCCGGCTCCAGTTCTTTTACATGAACTACATGGCTCTTTAAAGACAACAATGGTTGCAGATTGATATTCTCTTTCTGCACCTCATCAGATGGCCAAAGACCATATAAAATAATTCCTGCACGGACAATGTCTTTGTTATACTCCGGCAGATCCACGATTCCCGCACTGTTTGATACATGATGAATAGGAATGGATACCTGGCGTTCCTCCAGCCACTCGATCATTTGATCATAAGCATCCGCCTGTTTCTTTGTAAATGTCTTATCCGTCTCATCTGCCTTTGAAAAATGAGTAAAGATTCCTTCTATCATAATATTCGGCAGCTTCGCGATCTGTGCAATCTCATCCGCAGCCTGCTCTGTCACCTGAAAACCGATCCGGCTCATTCCAGTGTCCAGTTTGATATGAATCTTACAGATTTTGTTCTGTCTTACGGCTTCTTCTGACAGCTGTTCGGCACGAATCAGGGAAAAAACCGCCGGGCGCAGATTTTCTTTTACTATCTGCTCATCATATTCCGGAAAAGTATAACCAAGGATCAGAATCGGCTTTTTTATTCCATTTCCGTAAAGTTCCTCTGCCTCCTCAGGTGTGGCTACTGCGTAGCCCCAGACATCCTCACGCTTCTCCATGACTTCAGCCAGCGGAACTGCTCCATGTCCGTAACCGTCCGCCTTTACAACAGCAATAATCTTTGTGCCATCGCTGATGCAGCGGTGTATTTCGTCTAAATTATGTGTCAATGCATCCAGATCAATGTCTGCACTTATTCTGCGATATTCTATCATTCCTTTGTGTCCTCCTGTTTCCGCAACACATCTATGATTCCTTCCACAATATCACTGGCCATCATTGCATAGTGACCACATTTTGGTACTGCCGCATCGCCCGCCAGTCCATGTACGTAAACACCCAGAGCTGCTGCCATCTCCGGATTAAGCTGCTGTGCCAACAGGGCGCCGATCACGCCGCTTAACACATCTCCGGATCCGGCTGTCGCCATGCCGTGATTTCCACTCAGGTTCAGAAAACAGGTGCCAGTTTTGCATGCTGTTACGGTTCGGGCATCCTTCAAAACAACAATGTTCTGATGCTTCTTTGCAAATTCCACAGCTGTCTGCACCAGTCCATCCTGAATCTCTGAAATCGACCGTCCCGTAAGCCGGGACATTTCACCAATATGCGGTGTAATGATCATCTCTGTCTCTATCTCACTCCACCATTCCGGATGTTTTGCCAGTATATTCAAAGCATCTGCATCGCACAGGCATGGGATCCGTACCTGCCGTATCAGCTCATGCAACATTTTTTCTGCCAGTGCTGACTGGCTGATGCCCGGTCCTGCCACTACAGCGTCCGCCCAGTGTAATTGTGTTTCTACAAATTCTACCACATCTGTCCCGTCATTGTAAACCGCCAGAACAGCCTCCGGCACCTGTTCCTGCAAAATCAGGCGATTTTCTTCTACGGTGGCTACCCGAACCAGACCAGATCCCATCCGATAAGCTGCTTTTGCCGCAAAAATTGCAGCTCCGGCCATCTGCTCGGAACCCGCAAGTATCAGCAACTTTCCATAACTTCCTTTATTTGAACGGGATTTTCGTTTTGGCAAAAGCTTCAGGTCAGCCGGTTCCAGCACACGCATCTGCGGCTTCAAGTCAAACAAGCTCTGCTCATCGATTCCAATATCTGCCACCTTCAGGTCTCCGGTGTACTCCATTCCCGGATACAGAAGCTGGCCTCGTTTTGCAAATCCAAATGTAACCGTCAGGTCTGCCCGGAAAGCAATTCCAAGCACCTGACCGGTACTTCCGGATACACCGGAAGCAATATCAATGGCTGCTTTATATGCCTTCATCTCATTCATCTGTGCCAGAATATCCGCATATTTTCCGGATACCTCCCGGCACAGGCCAATGCCAAAAACAGCGTCCGCCACCACATCCCAGTTCTGTCCAAAGGCTTCGCTGACATCGCAGAACGGTACGCCGTAATTCTCTGCGATCTGCATCTGGCGTGCAGTCTCCGTGGTCATTTTTTCACGATTTCCCACAAAACAGATAGACACCTGATATTTTTTCAAAAACAGTAAACGCGCAACGGCGATCCCATCCCCGCCATTATTTCCCGCTCCGCACACTACAAGTACTTTAGTTTTCGGATTTGGATAATGGCTGATAATCTCCCGTTCTGCTTCCAGAGCTGCCCGCTCCATCAGTACTGCTGAAAGCATGTCACGGCGTTGCATGGTATTTTCATCACACTGTTTCATCTCATGACTGTCTAAGATATATTTCATACGATTTTTCCCTTCTGTCATATACTGCCTACTTGCAGAAACACCTTCATTTCAGTGAGAATGTACAGTGCTCTCCAATCAGCAAAATGCGCTCTGTCCATAGAACAAAGCGCATTTTATAACTTCTCATTGACGTTTACTTATTTCTCATCCTGTCTGCGAACAATGTTATAGGACAGTTGCATTAAGCTGTCAGACAAATGAACATTTTCTACTACTACATCATCCGGAAGTTCCAGATCCAGATGTGCAAAATTCCAAATGGCATGAATTCCAAGCTCCACAAGTTTCTCCGCTGCCTGCTCTGCTTTTTCCTTCGGCAAAGTCAGAACTGCAATATCTACACGCTCCGTCTTTAAAAACTCCGGAAGTTCATCCATCATATGTATCTCAATACCACGGACAGATAACCCTGCCAGTGCCGGATTGACATCAAACAATCCTGTAATGACAAATCCCCTTTTTTCAAATTTAACATAATTTGCCAGCGCCTGTCCCATGTTACCGGCTCCGACAACGATGATATTATGCTGCCTGTCAAGTCCGAGAATCTTTCCAATTTCTTCATACAGATACTGCACATTATAGCCGTATCCCTGTTGGCCAAATCCGCCAAAATTATTCAGATCCTGTCGAATCTGTGATGCTGTGACTTTCATACGGACACTGAGTTCATTGGATGAAATTCTCTCTACTCCGGCATCCAGCAACTCTCCCAGATAACGATAATACCGGGGCATGCGTCGTATGACAGCCTGCGAAATTTCCTTTTGCATTGTTCCTATACTCCTCCAAAAACCATCTGCAGTTTTCTGCAGTCATCTATGTTTATTATATACACATAAATTCTTTTTGTCAATTTTTTATCAATCAGATGCCAGTTCTTCCCATTCCTCATACAACTGATTGAGTTTTTCCTGTACTTCTACCTGCTCACTGTGCAGTTTTCCAAGCTTTGCGGAATTTGTTGCCACTGCTGGATCCTGAAACTGTTCGTCAAGTGCTGCCAGCTTTTCTTCCAGAGACTCAATTTCTGCTTCGATTTTCTTCACACGGTTCTGAATTTTACGCTTTTTCGCCTGTTCTTCTTTCTGAGACTGCCAGTCTGTCTTACCTTCAGACACTTCTTCGGTACTTACTGCCGCTTCTGTCTCGGGAGACGCCAGATAAGCCCGCTCATTTATCTCCTTTTTCTCCAGATAATAGTCGTAATTACCAATATAATTGACAATGCTCTGCTCCGTCAGATTCAGGATACGCGTCGCTGTCCGGTTAATAAAATAACGATCATGGGATACAAACAGCACTGTTCCCTCGTAACGATTAAGAGCAGATTCCAAAATTTCCTTGGAAGCAATATCCAGATGGTTCGTCGGCTCATCCAGAATCAGAAAGTTTGCCTCGGAGAGCATCAGTTTTGCCAGTGACAGACGGCCGCGCTCACCACCGCTCAGATCACTGACACGCTTAAATACATCATCCTCCGTAAAGAGAAACGCTGCCAGAATATTTCGGATTCTGGTCTGGGTCAGCTTTGGATAATCATCCGCGATCTCCTCCATCAGCGTTTTTTCCATATGGAGCACCTGCTGCTCCTGATCGTAATAACCGATTTTCACATTTGTTCCAAGAGTAAAGGAACCTGCATCTGCATTGACTTTTTCATTTAAAATCTTCAAAATTGTTGTCTTTCCTGTTCCGTTCTGTCCGATCAATGCCACGCGCTCTCCACGCTTGATTTCAAAAGAAATATCCTGAAACAGTTTCTTATTTTCATATGCCTTCGACAGACCTTCCACCCGCAGTACATCATTTCCGCTGATAATAGAAGGTGTCAGTGTCATATGCATCTCAGATTTTTCTTCCTGTGGTTTTTCTAAAACATCAATTTTTGCCAGCTGTTTTTCACGGCTCTCTGCACGCTTAATGGATTTCTCACGGTTAAAAGATTTCAGTTTTTCAATGACTGCTTCCTGATGCTTGATTTCCCGCTGCTGATTATAATAAGCACGCAATGCTTCCTCTCTTGCAAAAGCAGCTTTTGCAGCATAAGCAGTATAATTACCATCATAAACTGCGGATTTATGCATGCTGATCTCCACAATCTTTGTCACGATCCGATCCAGAAAATAACGGTCATGGGCAACGATCACAACAGCACCTTTATAATTCAGCAAGAATGTCTCCAGCCACTGAATAGACTCGATATCCAGATGGTTCGTCGGCTCATCCAGCAAAATGATATCCGGATGTGTCACCAGCAGACGTGCCAGAGACACACGGGTTTTCTGTCCGCCGGACAGTTCATTACAATGTTTTTCAAAATCATCCTCGGAAAATCCAAGACCTTTTAAAACCCCGGAAACCTCACTGCGGTAAGAATAACCGTCCCTGGCTTCAAACTCATGCAGCAGCTTATGATAATTTTCCATATAAGTCTCCATATTCTCTTTTGATACGGACTGCATTCCTTCTTCCAGTTCACGGATTTTCTGCTCCATGTCAATGAGCTGGCGTTTTCCTTCCAGAACCGCCTCATAAATCGTCCGCTCATCTGCGATATCCTGATGCTGCGCCAGATACCCCAGTGTCTTTCCTTTTGCCAGGGTTACCGTACCTTCATCTGCCGGCAGTTCCCCCACAATAATTTTCAACAGTGTGGATTTTCCGGCACCGTTAATTCCTACAATTGCCACTTTTTCCTGATCTTCCACATGAAAACTCACATTTCGGATCACCGGATCCACACCAAATGATTTGCTGATATTTTGACATGCTAAAATCATATGTTTCTTCCTCACCTTAAAAATGGAATCCTGCAGTCCGCAGGATTCCTGTTTTCCATTTTTCTTTATCGAATCAGTGTCCATTTATGCCGGATAGATCTGAGTCTTTCTGTTCTATCTGACTCTGAACCATGCTTCGTATTTGGCAGCTTGCAGAATCAGCGGTTAAAGCAGCACTGCTTTTTGTGTACTTCTTATGCGTACAGTTTCTCCAGTGTCTCACGGATTGCTTTGATAAAATCAAGGCTGTTCAATACAACCGGGTTTTCTAATTCTGTAATTAATGCCAAATCTTTTGTCATTTTACCAGATTCTATTGTATCAATACAAGCTTTTTCCAGATTATCTGCAAATTTTGCTAATTCCGGCAGATTGTCAAGCTCGCCACGTTTGCGTAATGCACCTGTCCATGCAAAAATCGTTGCCACGGAGTTTGTGGATGTCTCCTCACCAGCCAGATGTTTATAATAATGTCTCATAACGGTTCCATGAGCAGCTTCATACTCGTATACGCCACTTGGAGAAACCAGTACAGAAGTCATCATAGCCAGAGATCCGCATGCAGAAGAAATCATATCACTCATAACGTCACCGTCATAGTTTTTGCATGCCCAGATAAATCCGCCCTCAGCTTTCATGACACGGGCAACAGCATCATCGATCAGTGTGTAGAAATACTCGATACCAGCTGCCTCGAATTTTTCTTTGTACTCTGCATCATAAATATCCTGGAAAATATCTTTGAATGTATGATCGTATTTTTTGGAAATCGTATCTTTTGTTGCAAACCAGAGATCCTGCTTCAAATCCAGTGCGTAGTTGAAGCAGCTTCTTGCAAAACTCTCGATGGATTTGCAGATATTATGCTGTCCCTGAACGACACCTGCACCTGTAAAGTTGTGTACAAGTTCTCTTACCTCTGTTCCGTCCTCAGCAGTATAAACCAGTTCAACTTTTCCCGGTCCCGGGATCTTCATCTCAGAAGCTTTGTATACATCGCCGTAAGCGTGACGGGCAATGGTGATCGGTTTTTTCCAGTTCTTTACGCATGGCTCAATGCCTTTTACCTTGATTGGTGTACGGAAAACTGTTCCATCAAGAATCGCACGAATGGTTCCGTTCGGGCTCTTCCACATTTCTTTTAAATTATACTCTTTTACGCGGGCTGCATTTGGTGTGATAGTTGCACATTTTACAGCTACACCGTATTTCTGTGTGGCATAAGCAGAATCGAAAGTTACCTTGTCGTCTGTTTCATTTCTGTACTCCAGTCCCAGATCGTAATACTCTGTCTTCAGATCTACAAATGGAAGTAATAACTCGTCTTTGATATACTGCCAGAGAATTCTGGTCATTTCGTCTCCGTCCATCTCAACTAATGGTGTGGTCATTTTAATTTTTTCCATGGTAATTATCCTCCAAGTCTTAATTTTCGCTGTTTTCGTTCTCTTTTCGGGATTCCTGCAGCAGATTATCCCAGCCGCAATGGTCAATATTTTCAATGGTTCTCATGATATGCTGATTTGCCAGCATCTGTGCTTTCTCCGGATCGTGGTCATGAATGGCCTGGGCGATCATGCGGTGCTCGTCATTTGATTTTTCAGAACGCTCTTTTGATTTCAACGTCATCTTACGTACCCGCTGCACATAATTATGAAAATCTGTCAAAACTCCTGCCAGCACCTTGCTTCCGGATGCCTGATATAATGTCTCATGAAACTTATTATCCAATTCAAACACCTGACTGCTATGTCCCTTCGACACATGAAATTCTGTCAGATATACGATTTCCTCCAGTTCTTCAATCTGCTCCGGAGTAGCTTTTTTTGCTGCCCATTTGGCACATAAACCTTCCATCACAGACCGTATCTCATAAATATCGTTCAAATCTTCCTTGGAAAATCCGGTCACATGCGCCCCCTTGTTCGGCGTGATCGTGACAAGTCCCTGAAGTTCCAGCTGACGCAGTGCCTCGCGCACCGGTGTCCGGCTGACACCCAGCTCATCGCCGATGGTCTTTTCCTTCAGTTCTTCATCCACCGCATATTTTCCGGATAAAATATCCTCTTGCAGTTTATGAAATACTTTCTCACTGAGCGAATGGTTATCTCCCATCCTGTTTTGCCCCCTTGTTATAAAATAATTCCCAGTTCCTGGCAGCACTCTGTGATCTTGACAACCAGCTCGTTGTCTGTCAGAACAGTTACACGGCCTTCATCATACTGCTCATCTACCCAGTCTTTTAATTTATGAACCAGCTCTGAGTTTTTGTCCAGATGACGTTCCTGTGGCAGTCTGTAATAGCTGTTGATCCAGTGTGCGATTCCAGCCAGACCGGAAGTATTGGAAATAGATACAAGTGCCGGTCTCTTTAAAAACTTTTCTGTATCAAAAATATTGTAGATCTCTTCATTTTTCAGCAGTCCGTCTGCATGAATTCCGGCTCTTGTTACATTGAAGTTTTTGCCGGCAAACGGTGTTCTGCTTGGAAGTGTATAATCCAGATCTTTTTCAAAATAATCAACCAGATCCGTGATCACGGTGGTATCCATGCCGTCCAGTGTTCCTTTTAACTGTGCATACTCAAATACCATAGCTTCCAGCGGTGTGTTGCCGGTACGCTCTCCGATACCAAACAGAGAACAATTGACACCGCAGGCACCGTACAGCCATGCTGTGGTAGAGTTTGTAACTGCCTTGTAAAAATCGTTGTGACCATGCCACTCGATCAACTCAGATGGAACACCGGCATGGGTTGTCAGACCATAAATGATACCCGGTACGCTTCGTGGAATAACGGCACCCGGGAAGTTAACACCATATCCCATGGTATCGCAGGCACGCACTTTAATCGGAATCTTGTACTCATCCATCAGTTTCATCAGTTCCACACAGAATGGAATAACGAAACCATAAATATCGGATCTTGTGATATCTTCTAAGTGGCAGCGTGGACTGATACCTGTCTCCAGGCATTCGCGGATGACACTTAAATAATGGTTCATGGCCTCACGTCTGGTCATTTTCATTTTATAGAAAATATGATAATCGGAACAACTTACCAGAATACCTGTTTCACGCAGTCCGATGTCTTTTACTAATTCGAAATCCTGTTTGCTCGCACGGATCCAGCTTGTAACTTCCGGAAACTTGTATCCACGTTCCATACATTTGTAAACTGCATCACGGTCCTTCTTGCTGTACAGGAAAAACTCGCTCTGGCGGATGATTCCTTTCGGACCGCCCAGTTTATGCAGATAATCGTAAATCGTTACGATCTGATCAGTAGTGTACGGAGCTCTTGACTGCTGTCCGTCACGGAATGTCGTATCTGTGATCCAGATATCGTCCGGCATGTTATGCGGTACGATTCGGTCATTGAACGCAATTTTCGGAATCTCTTCATATGGAAACAGATTTCTAAATGTATTTGGTTCATCTACGTCCACCAGCTGATAAAAATGTTCTTCCAACTGCAACAGATTGTTATGCTTATTCATTACTACTTTACGCATGTTATTCGCTCCTCACCTTATATACATACTCGTATACAATCTAATAGATTGTATGCAATCAACATCATTGCATACAATAATACATTTTCATTCTTGCTTTGTCAAGTTAAAGTGTAAAAAAATGAACATATTTTTCAGGAAACACTGACAAGCCGCATACATACTATGAATTGTAAATAAAAATCTGGAGGCTATCAACATGAGTGATTTAGCTGCTACAAACTGTGGATGCTCTAATGACAACGGATGCGGATGTAACAACATCATCTGGATCATCTTACTTCTGTGCTGCTGCGGCGGATGTGGTGGAAACGGCAACGGCTCTTTCCTTGGCGGAAATGGCTGCAGTGAAGCAATCTGGATCATCCTTCTTCTGTGCTGCTGTGGTGGATGCGGCGGAAACAACAACGGAAACGGCTGTGGCTGCTTCTAACACACAAGAACCGGAGGCGTCAACGCCTCCGGTTCTTATTCGTTTCAGATTCTTTTTTCTGCCACTCCATCTCCTTCTGCCGCTCCCGTTCTTCCTTTTTCCGCAGGCAGTCTTCATCTATTTCATATACGCTTTTGCCGTCATAAACTAATTTTCCCATACACAATATCCTCCATATTTCATCATGGATTCCCTATTATTATATGAAATAAACTTACTTTCGCCCGTTTTTTTGTCCTTCTCTTTTATTTTTCCCTTTCCATTGATTGTAACTTTCTACTCATAATCGCATACTTTTTTCATACATTATAAAAAACATCAGATATGGACGTGATATCTCCTATGAATGAACATGAAAACGAGCATACGCCACCTGTACTGGATACATTGATTCAAAACAGACCGATTCAGATGCTAAAGGCAATTGTGCCCTACCTCTATGAGCCACAGCAGCGATTTGTCTCCATGATGGTCCGAATGATCGAACTGCAGCGCACGATGCAGTTATTTGATGCCGCTCCGGAAATGCAGGCTCAGGAGTTGCGGATCTGTTCCAATGAATCTCCTACAGAACGTACCCATCAGATTTTAAATGTACTGCGGGAATACTGTACACCACAGGAAAGAGACCAGATTGATATGATTTTAAATCTTCTCGACATTACCTCTGTGACAGGCATTTTGAATATGTAAAAATGATTCTTTTTATTGCCATCACGCTCATACACATCTCGCATATGTAGTCTATTTCAATTTGAAAATAATACTATCAGGAGGACTTATTTATGGATCAGAACTTTTTTTCACAAAATCCGGCTTTTCAGAACATATCCCCGGAAAAACTAGCCTTCCTCATGAATTTCATGAATCAGGAAAAGCCAAATTCTTCCAGAGATATGATGGCTTTTCTTATGAATTTTGTCACAAAGGCAAGAAATCAGAATCTCTCGTTTACCACAGACGAAACAGATTTTATCATCCAGCATCTGCGACAGGGATTAAATCCTGCGGAACAGCAAAGAATCGATCGAGTGTTGCAAATGCTGCGGAGGAAAAAGTAAGACAAAAGACTGAGCAGAATAATAAAAGTTCTGCTCAGTCTCCTCATTAAACATCTTGCATTTATAAAATCCCTCAGAAATATTCCGAGGGATTTTTCTTTCAGTTTAATTTTTTTAGCCATTCATTAGGTTCTATAGCTGACACTACAGAAGGCTCAAAATCTGCTATATTTCGGGTAATTATATAATTTGCCGAAACTTCCTCGGCGCATCTGTCCTGCAAACAATCTTCAAAATCTTTGAAGTTATCCATTTTAATAGCATTCATGACTGCTTCGTGAGATGCAGAGGCTACTTTTAGAATCTTGCAGACCTTTTCTAACCATGATCTTCTTGTCTCTGCCGGAACTTTTCTGAGAATGTACCACAGATTAGGCAAAGAGTGAAATGCCATATATCCCTCTGCTTCTCCAGATGCACATTTCTCCATCACATGCAATGCAGAATCGTAAAACGGTTCTCTTGCAACAAGAAAATCAATAATTACATTCGTATCAATCTATACTACCATATTTTTCCCTTCTTGCTGCTTCCAGCTCTACGTCCGGATCAAAGTCATCCGGCAAATATTTCTTTGCTTCATTTCTGGTAGCTACCAATTCTTTAAACGCCTGCATTTTTTCATCTGGTTTCTGAGACGGATAAATAACACTGGTATATGTTTTCTTTGGTATTAATCGCTGAATCACTTCAATCAGAAAGCCTACATTATCATCGGACATATCCTGAATCATTTGAACAGCCTGCTCCTGTAACATAGTCATATGATACACCGCCTTTCCTTATCACTTTATGCAAATCATTATTTTTCTGTTTTAATTATAACTGCTTTACACCTGTTTCTCAATCAACATTTTCCATGACTATCAGACTTTTATAAAAAACTTAAACAAAGCCCTTGCATTTATTGTCATGATTTTCATAACCAAGCCACCTAAATCTAATAGGACTTTATATTTCAATATCAGTAAGAACAATCGCATGATCTGGAAGACCTGCTATATCCTTCCAATTATTTGCTTTCCAAGCATCTATACTATCAAATTCATATCCATACTTGCTCTTCATAAAAGTCCATTTTATGTCCACTTCTCTAGATTTGTTCGCATTTTTTACAAATATATGATCTTCTGATATATATTTATGTGTTGCCTCTCCAGTATCTACCATGCAATATTTCTCATTGAATAATTTCTCTTGAATTCGATGCAGATTATAATTGTACTGTAATAATTTCTCCCCATTTTTATAATATGCTTTTTCAACAGCATTAAAAGAGACTGGTTTTTCGTTCTCTTTTAGCTCTCCATAATATGACGCATTATTAAAGTCGCCACCAACAATGACAACATCGCTTTCTGTTATGCTTTTTATCTCAGGAACTAATACATCATAAAATTGAACTGCTCGATCGTCATAATCTTTTTCATCAGTTTCAACTAATATTCGACATCCAACTACTGATATATTTCTATCTCCAATTGAAAAAGTAACCTGAAGATAATTAGGAATATTCTCCATATTCTTGTAATCTATTTCATTAATTTCCTTACATGCAACTTCGTTATTATCACAACACTCTCTATTAATAGCTATTAAAACCTGATTTTGTCCTTTTTTCATCCTAGTACAGCGCCACTCATAGTTTAGCTCTTCTAATCCTGTAACAAGTTCAAGATATCCCGGTGCATTTCTAATAACCTCTGTCAAAATAATAATTTCTGTCAGTCTTTCCTTATCACCTACAAACATTCCATAATTTGATCTAAAATCATTCTTGAAGGTAGTACATATTTTGCCTTTCCTGACCTTCCATTTATATTCCACAAAAAAACTCTTATACTCGTCATATTATTTTCTCTCTTACAAATATTTCCATTGTTTCGAATTTTCTTTTTCTAATTCATCTTCGATATGGTGTAGAGAGGTTCTCGTTAACTTTGCTGCACTTGCTATAGATGGAAATATTTGACAAACTAGCCCATTTTTATCAATTAACGCAATTTGCTTTGATAAACCAGTATTAACTTTCGAAATATCAAAGGTTACTTCTATATGATACTGTATCTGTTCCTCCGCCGATACTTTTTTCCAAATATATCCCCCTGCCGAATTTCTTATTCCACGCAATACTTTCGAAATACTAGCTTGGCTTACATTTTCAGCATCTGCTGCACCTTTGATAGTGTAATATTTATCTATATAATTTCCTTTTAAATCATACTTTAATATATAATAATTTTCTCTTTTTTTCTTTACCACTTTCTTTTTATTTTCTTTTTTTATCACAGGTGCTATTTTACCTATAGTCACAGTTTTTTCTTCGCTATTTTTGCAAATCGAAATACTATGTTCCTTCATAAATTGCAAAACAGTAATACTGTTAACTGGGGTAGTATATTCCCATTCCAACAATCGTATTCCATTTTCTGCACACAATTTCTTTTTTCTTAAGTCTCGTTTTTGAATTTTCTTAAGAGAATCTTCTCCACCCCAAACTTTAATTGGTTTATAATGCTGTTCTCCTTGGTATTCTATTCCTACTTTTTCAGTATCAATATAAATATCTAAGCTCTGTGAACCTAACCACTCACAATGATATTGATATTCAGCACATTTATTATAACTATGTATAAGCTCAAATAACCTATATTCATTTGACCATTTTGAATTAACTCTTTTTTCCAACAGCATATTCGTATACAACGCATTCGCCTTTTGTTGAAATACCCTTGTTTTATTTTGCATATTATAGAAAATATCCTCTTTTATTTTCTTGGGTATATTATAGTATCCATAAATATTTTCTACCTGAGCCAATACATCACGTGAAGAAATTATTGTTCTATATAATTCACTATATTTTACTAAATATGATGCCACTTCTCCCTCCACTTTTTTAGATGTTGACTCCTCCCAACCAGCACGCAAAAAATACATCATTTCAATTTCATGCAACTGCTTTCCTGTAAAACAAACGCGATAACCATCATTTGTTTTTTCTATATCACATGCATTGTCGCATACTTTGGCAATAGTATAAAACTTTTTGTCCATGGTTTCATTCACATTAAATACATATTTCTTTTCATTTTCAGAATTAGGGATATCATACTTCCAATTTAAAATCCATTTAAGCCAATTATTAATTTCCCCAATCAAACTAACAGTATCTGTTGAGAAAAAATCTTTCTTATTTACTGTATCAACATTTAAGTTTAATTTTCTCATCAAAATTTTTAAAAACTCAAACTCCTGTTCCCATTCGTCACACACACCATTTTTAAATGTATATTCTTTATCCGATTTTGAAAATAAATATACAGTTTCTTTTTCTCTATATTTAATAGGTGACTTAATCAATTGCTGTTGTTGCTCAAAATAATCCATTTGTTCAAAGTAACTCACTTCATTTTTCTCCATACTCATTATCCAGACATATCTTATCAAAATCCTCAAACATAATTTGTATCCCCATAGATTCTGTTTCCACATGATAATGTCCCGCATACCATTCCGAGAAATCCAGTCGATCATAAATCGTCTGTAGCCACTCTTCTGTCCCTTTATCCACGGTAATCGGTTCCTTTCGAGGCTTAAAAGCCCAGGTTGGCTCCGCTTTGATCGGAACGGTATGAGATAAAATAATATCAATCTTCCAATCCGATTTTTCCAACTGCTGCTCCACAAATTCTTTGATCGTGTCATCCGGCTGCTCCGATGCGAACCACTGAAGCCCATGACTGATGCGATAATCCTTGTTTACCGTACCGGCACCACCGATCGGCATCACTGATTTTCCGTTAAAATCATAAATCTCCCCGTCTTTTGCAAATAAAATATTCGGATATTTTTCTTCTTTGTATACAAGACCGCCATGCCATGGCACCAGTTTGTAATCCGCCGGAGATTCCCATGGCCGGCCTTCATGATTGCCGTGTATACAAAAAAATGTAACTGGGATCCTATTCACACGCTCTTTTAATTTTTCGTCTTTCGGACTCAGCCAGTAATTGATACCGGAATCCCCCAGAATGATCATGACGTCATCTGTCGTGGTATGATGTTCCTGGCAGAAGGATTTCACCCGGTCAAATTTTTTGTGTGTATCTCCTGTAATGTAAAAATGCAAAAACGATTCCTCCCCTGTACCTTTGTTCTTTTAGTATCTGCATTTTCAGGAATTATGTCAACAAAAAGAGGAACAATATCATTTATTTTTTGATATTGTTCCTTATTATTTTTCTTATTACTTTTATGTTATTTCTGTTACATTTTTAGAATTTCAAATGATGAATTGCCTGTTTTCCACTCTTCTGTGCACCACGGGCATACTCAAATTTCGGATAGCCGAATCCCATGGCTGTTGCCACAAAATGATCTTCTGGAATACCAAGTTTTTCCCATACATCCGGCATCAGTTTCATAACGTTCATCGGGAAACCAAGATACACACAGCCAAGTCCCTTAGATTCACATAACAGTTCAAAGTAAGCCAGAGTAATTCCCACTTCTACTGCTGCCGAGCCAAATTTTTTCGGCATATGCGGAATAATAATATGCGGTGCAGAGCAGAAATAAATGTCTCCGTTCATGGCCTGCGGCCCGCGGGCTTCCATAATTCCGTAGGATTCCTCATCCCAGGAATACGGATAGATTCCCTGTTTTTTCAGGTCTTTGACACCTTCACAGATCATCTTGCGCAGTTTGTCCAGTTCTGCACGATCATCAATAACCGTAAACTCCATTTTCTGCTTGTTGCCGCCAGTTGGAGTTGCCTCCACTGCCGCAAGCAGTTCATTTAAAAGTTCCGGATCCACATTTTCGTCTTTGTAGTGACGGCAGGAACGACGGCTGCAGACCAGACGCTCCAGATCTGTAGAAATTGCATCACTTGGTAACGGGAGACTGTTTTCCGGCTTTTTACCAAGCACACTGATGGCCCCATTCGGACAGACGGTCAGGCAATGCTGACATCCCCAGCATCCGTACCAGTCCATACTTTTTACCGGTTTCAGACTTGGTTTTTTATGTTCATTCATTTCAATCAGCATAGACGGACAGGCAAGCTGGCATAAACCACAGCCCACACATTTACTCTCGTCTACTTGAAATTTCGTATCAATTAAACTCATTAATTGGTTCCTCCTGATATTTTTATTTTATATTTGTGTGGCTTAAAATTTACTTTTTAGGTATTAATACGAACTTCTGTATTTTGTCTCCGTCGCTAACAATCGCTCCTTGAGAAAAAATACAGAAGTCCTCAATTTACACAGAGATATTTGTAAATTTTTGCGCCACACAGCACTTCGTGCTACACTACGTGCGCCATGACGTAAGGGTAAGCAGTGTGGTTTTCACACAGTCTGGGAAAAATGGACTCTGGCTATTTTTTCTCGACCAGCGATTGCTAGCGGGCGAGACAAAATCGCAGAGTCCCTTTTCATAACCTAACAAAAACCACACAATTACCCGAAAACTATATAATATAAAACCAGTTCTCATCCTGATCTAAATTACTGATTTCCATGGTTGTTTTTCCACCCTGCTTAAACTGCAATTCCTGTCCTTTGATGCTGACAGTCGTTCCCGCCGGAATGGATTTCGTAATAAACGCATTACCACCGATGACAGAATCTTTGCCAATGACAGTCTCTCCGCCAAGGATGGAAGCTCCGGAATAAATGGTTACATTATCTTCAATCGTCGGATGACGTTTCGCATTTTTCAGTTTCTGTCCGCCTCTGGTAGACAATGCACCTAAAGTAACACCCTGATATATTTTGACATTGTCTCCGATGATCGTTGTCTCACCGACTACAATACCGGTACCATGATCGATAAAGAAATGCTTTCCAATCGTTGCACCCGGATGAATATCAATTCCAGTTACACTGTGCGCATACTCAGTCATAATACGAGGAATCAACGGAACGGAACGGATAAAAAGTTCATGTGCCAAACGGTTGATAGTAATTGCAAATAAGCCCGGGTAGGCAAGAATGATCTCACCGTAGCTGTTTGCCGCCGGATCGCCTTCCAATGCAGCCTGCAGATCCCCCTCCAGGTATTCACGGATCTTTGGAATCTGACGCAGAAAATCTACGGTAATCTCATAACTTTCTTTTTCAATCTGCTCCCGGCATTTTCCATCCAGCTTCGGGCAGAATTTGGAAACTTTTGCAATCTGCCGGCTGAGCCGATACAACACATCCTCGATCAAAGTTGATAAATGATGGTTTGCATGATAGCTTTTGTATGCACGATCTCTGTAATATCCCGGATAAATAATCTTCAGTAATTTTTCAATAATATCAATGATAACTTCTTTATTTGGCTGATCATAAAAATCTTCCATCTTGTCAATGGTACGATCCCGTTCATAATCAGCAAGGATAGAATCCAGAATTTCTTCTGCTTCTTTTCCCTCTATATTTCTGCTCATATCTGACATACTATTCACCTTTTTCTTTCTCAATCAATTCATTATATTACACTGGAATTGGTAATCTCTTTCCACTTTTGGCATATTCTCGTTTTATGGTTTTGTTTTTTAATACAACTCTGGAAAATCTATTACCGGAAATCCCCTCGCTCACTGACCAGTTCGAAACCGACACTCTCTACTCTGCGTCCCAGGCATCCGCGGCATTCCGCTGCTTCCTCTCCGGTGCAGATCTTGTTATCATACAGATCATACTGTTTCCGGTTTTTCACCGGTGAGAGGTTTGGCATTACAACATTCGCTCCATGCTGCAATCCTTTTTCTCTTCCAAGCGGATCTGCCGTACCAAGTGCCGTTGTCGCCGGAAGCAATACATGCGGCAACATAATGCGGATTACGGACAGTAAAAACAACGTCAATGGAACACTTCCGGACGGCTCCTTGGCAAACATGGTATCATGATGCGGTATAAACGGGCCGATGCCCACCATCTGGGGATCCAGTTCTTTTAAAAACACCAGATCATCAGCAAGTGTCTCTGCAGTCTGCTCCGGAGAACCTACCATAAATCCTGCGCCTACCTGATAACCAAGTGCCTTCAAGTCATACAGACACTGTTTACGCACCGCCAGACTCATTTCCTCCGGATGCAGTTTTCGATAATGTACATCGTTTGCAGTCTCATGCCGAAGCAGATAACGATCTGCGCCCGCTTCCCGGAAACGTTTATAACTCTCATAAGATTTTTCACCAATTGACAACGTAATGGCACAATCCGGATAACCTGCACGAATCTTCCGTACAATATCTACCATACGATCATCGTTGAAATACGGATCCTCGCCTCCCTGCAGGACAAAAGTACGAAATCCTAACTCGTAGCCATTCTCACAACAGGCTAAAATTTCATCCTCTGTCAGCCGGTAGCGTTTTGCATTCGGATTGCTTCTGCGTATTCCGCAGTAATAACAATCATTTTTGCAATAATTGGTAAACTCGATCAGCCCTCTTGTATACACATCAGTACCATAAACCTCTTTTCGGATGCGGACAGCTTCTTCTGCCAGCAGCGCATCTACCTGTGGATCATCCGCCATTTTGATCAGTTCCGCAAACTCTTCCCTGGTTAAATTATGTTCCCTGATTAATTTCTGTGCTGCATTCATTTCTTACTTCCCCTTTTATATCCCTTTTTCACAGGATACTCTCATTTATAATTGCTGAAACAATACTATATTTTCCATCCAGACGCTGCGTTAAAAATGTTCCGTTTTTAACTGTATCTTTTTGCGATCTCTGTCTCAATGATCGTCGCTCCGCCAACAACCACATCGCCATCATACAGAACCACCGCCTGGCCACAGGTAATGGCACGTTGCGGCTCATCAAATACCACGCGGATCTTGTCCGGCTCCGGCTGTGTCACAGTTGCCCACTGTTCTTCATGGCGGTAGCGCACTTTCGCTTTCACACGCATTTCCCCTTCAATATGATCCACGGAAATAAGATTCACATCATTTGCAATCAGTTCTCTGGAAAACAGATCTTCGTTTCTTCCCAAAATAACCTGATTTTTCACCGGATCCACGGCTACCACATACATAGACTCTTTCAATGCAAGACCGAGTCCTTTTCTCTGCCCGATCGTATAACGGATGATTCCTTTGTGACGTCCCAGCACATTCCCCCCCAGATCTACAAAATCTCCTTCCGGATAGGTCTTTCCACGATACTGTTCAATGAAATCCGAATATTTTCCGTTTACGACAAAACAGATATCCTGGCTGTCATGTTTTCTTGCATTGATAAAACCCTGTGTTTCCGCAATTTCTCTGGTCTCAGTCTTATGCATGCCGCCCAACGGGAACTGCACATGCGCCAGCTGATCCTGGGTCAGAGAATATAACACATAACTTTGATCTTTGCTCAGATCTACGGATTTTTTTAATAAGTAACGTCCGGTTTCCTCATTGTATTCAATCTGTGCATAATGACCAGTCACCACATAATCGTAGGACAGTTCTTTTGCACGCTGAAACAGTTTTTCAAATTTCAGATAACGGTTACAGTCAATACATGGATTCGGTGTACATGCATTCTCGTAAGAACATACAAATTTCTCCATCACTTCTTCTTTAAAGCGATCCGAAAAATTAAATACATAATAAGGCATATCCAGTGCCCGGGCGACACTTCTGGCATCTTCCACATCATCCAAGGAACAACAGGTATGTTCTCTGCATACAACTACATCCTCATTCTGAAACAACTTCATAGTAGCGCCGATACACTCATATCCTTTTTCTTTCATCAAAAAAGCGGCTACGCTGGAATCAACGCCGCCGCTCATTGCGATTATTGCTTTTTTATTCAAAGGCTACGTCTCCTTTTTATCATACTATTCAAGAATCTGCGGATTATATCGCCTGTATCTTCCAGTCATGATATAACCCCATGTTATCCTAGTATTATAGTATTTTTTACTGATAAAAATCAAGTAGTAGCATATATTTCTTTAGATATAGTACATACTTTCGTCGTACTTTTCAAATTCCTGATATTCTTTCACCAGATCTGCCAGTGTCAGATTGATCAGAATCTGATCCAGCTGACGGTTCACCTCATCAATTACCCGTGTCTGAATGGCCGCTGCAATTCCTTTACAGTCACCCTCTTCTGTCATATCTTCATCTGCAATGTGATAAGTTCCATCCAGAGCTTCCAGAATCTCAGCCACAGTAATTTTCTCTGCCGGATGATTCAACAGATAGCCCCCCTGCGGGCCTTTGATACTTTTGACAATGCCTGCCCGACGCAGTGCAGCAAATACCTGCTCCAGATACTGCGGAGAAATATCATTTCGTTCCGCGATGCTGTTTAATGCCACATGTCCGTTTTTGGAATGTACGGATAAATCGATCAGAGAGGTCAGTCCATATCTGCTTTTTTTCGAAAACTTCATTTTTTATAATACCTCCCATACTCCATTTTTTTAACTTTATACAAAAATTTCACTGTTTTTTCTAATGTTTGGATTACAGTAACATTTAATATTCTCATTTAATTTAACAGGCGGATTGCAGTAATACAACCCGCCTGAATTTCTATACTTTTTTCACTTTTTTACTGAATTGCTTTGAAAGCTTCATCAAGATCCTGAATGATATCGTCTACATTCTCAGTACCGATAGAAAGACGAATTGTGTTTGGCTTGATTCCCTGATCAGCAAGTTCTTCCGGTGTGCACTGGCTGTGTGTAGTTGTTGCCGGATGGATAACCAGAGATTTTACATCTGCAACGTTTGCAAGCAGGGAGAATAACTCCAGATTGTCGATGAAATCTTTTGCTTTCTTCTCATCACCTTTGATCTCAAATGTGAAGATAGAACCACCGCCGTTCGGGAAATATTTTTTGTATAACGCCTGCTGGCTTGGATCCTCAGATACAGACGGATGATGTACACGCTCTACCTGTGGATGGTTATTTAAGTACTGAACTACTTTCAGTGC